>JAGQKX010000069.1 GCA_020429905.1 candidate division WWE3 bacterium | reverse complement strand
TTCAGTAGAAGATTATGCCGACCAAACTGCGATTGAAAAAATAAGTGATCCTGTTGTCACGTTTGATCATGTTACTTTCACGTATGATTCAGAAGAAAACGTATTAGAAGAAATTTCTTTCACGCTAAATAAAAATGAAATGGTGGCGCTCGTCGGACCCAGTGGTGCCGGTAAGTCTACGATCGTAAATTTACTTCTAAAATTTTATAGCCCAACTAAAGGTGAAATTACGATCAATAACAAAAACTATTCTGAGATTTCCCATCGTTTTGTGCGGGAAAACATTGCCCTTGTGTTTCAAGAAAACGAGTTATTCTCATCTACCATAAAAGAAAATGTCGCCTACGGATCTGAGATCAACGAAGAGAAAGTAACAGAGGCTCTAAAAAAGGCAAATGCTTCAGAATTTGTCGAAAAATTCAAAGACGGGATTGATACTGAAGTTGGCGAGCGAGGCATTAAATTGTCTGGTGGTCAACGCCAACGAATTCAGATTGCTCGGGCCATATACAAAGATGCTCCGATTTTGATTCTTGATGAGGCTACCTCAAGTTTGGATGCAAAATCTGAAAGTGAAGTCAGTGAAGCGATCGATAATTTGGTAAAAGATCGATTGGTGATTGTCATCGCCCATCGGTTCTCGACGATCCAAAATGCAAACAAAGTGGTGGTCTTAAATAATAAAAACATTGAAGCCATTGGCAGTCCGCAAGAATTGGCAAATCAAGAAGGCTTATATGCTGAGCTACTTCAATATCAGATTGAAGGTAACAAAAAACTCCTTAAGAAATTTGAAATCTACTAAACCAGCAGTACTTTCGATTAATCTAATCCTGCTATAATTCATACATAATGAAAGATGGTACACGTTGGTTGAACAGCTATAGTGGATGGATATTCGTCGTTATTTTCACAACCATCCCGGTTATGAGATTATTGATGACCAGCCAGGCAGATTTTTCCACCATGACAAGTTACGGTTGGTTTTCTTTGTTTGGAAGAGCGAGCAGTCTGATGGGGATAACACTTTTTTCCATTAATCTAATCCTCAGTACACGTCATCAATTACTGGAAAAATTCTTTTATGGATTAAATAAAGTATACGTGGCGCACCATCTCATTGGCGGGACATCTCTTATTTTCCTTTTGGTTCACCCGCTATTATTATCACTTCGGTTTATTCCGAGTGATTGGTATCAGGCAGCTCAATTATTGATACCCTCTATTACCGAACCTATTGATTGGCCGCTGAATTTTGGCATCATTGCGCTCTATGGAATGATCTTTTTGATGGTAGTTACTATTTTTATCAAGTTACATTACGAGTTGTGGTTGTGGACACATAAGTTTTTAGGGCTGGTATTTTTTTTGGGTGTGCTGCATTCATTTTTGATCCCAAGTGATATTTCTTCAGATTCGTTTCTGGGAATATATTTTCTCATCGTCAGTAGTCTTGGCTTATGTGCCTATATCTATACCACCTTGATGGGTACGTTTATTATTCGAAAATATCCCTATCTTGTTGACTCGGTTGTGCACGTTAATCAAGACGTGCTAGAGATTCGATTGAAGCCGATTCGACATGTCATACCCTACCAGGCAGGTCAATTTGTTTTTATCAGATTTTTTCAAGATGGTATTCCTACTCAACAGCATCCCTTTTCTGTTTCGTCGGCTCCGGATAACGGCAAAAATCCCCTATTAACCGTGACAGTGAAAGGGCTTGGTGACTACACCAACATTCTGAATAATTTGTCCGTTGACACTGAAGCAGAAGTGGAAGGGTCGTTTGGTAAATTTTCATACACGCGTGCTAAATATACAAAACAGATTTGGATTGCGGGAGGCATCGGCATTACTCCTTTTTTGAGTATGGCTCAAGATTTAAAAGATAAAACCTATGAGATCGCTCTGTTTTATTCAGTAAAAACTCGAAACGAACTCGTCGGTATTGATACCCTCAATTCAATTGCTCAAAATAAAGGTCTAAATTTTGATGTCTATCCATTTATTGGAGACGAGCAAGATGGCTATATCTCTGCAGATTATATTGTTAAAACTTTAGGTGAAATCGCTGAAAGAGATATCTTTATTTGTGGACCACCCGGAATGATGAAAGCGTTACGGCAACAATTCAGATCCAAGGGTATCGCAAATCATTTGATTCATAGTGAAGAGTTTTCTATCGATTAATACTCCAGATCTTTATTTTGGAGTTACAATTGAAACACGATTATGCTAAAGAAATTTCTTGCCGCTACCTTAATTGTTTATTTTTTAGGAACAGCTACTATCATTGCTGCTGGATTAATTATGGGCGAACCTTCATCGAGCCAAAGTGGAATCAACAACCTTCAAGAATTGATTCTTTTAGCACAACAAAACAACAATTCACAAATGCAGTCTTTAGAAAATGGTCAAATTTCACCAACTCCTTCCCCAGAAAAAAACGCCGGAACTAACTCGCCACAGGTAACCGAGGGTATGCCCACGCCGTCTGAAGCAATTTCTCTAAACGCGACACCGGAAAATAGTCAATCTATTTCCACCCCTACGGCTACTCCACAACCCAATATAGTTCCGACCCAGCCTCAGAATAATTCAGGAAACCCGGCTGTTCCAACAGCTACTCCCATTCCTCCAACCCCAATTCCTACCCCGACGACACCGGCATTGGCCTGTGGTTCTGGAGGATCATGTACATCTGCCCAGGTCTCTCAGCATAATTCACGATCTGATTGTTGGGTCATAGTCGCATCAAAAGTCTACAACGTAACAGCCTATGTCAATAGACATCCGGGAGGATCTGCGGCTTTTGATTCTACAACCTGCGGCCATAATATTGATTTGTACATGCAGGGAGTATTAACGACATCCGGATTGGGTAAGAAAAAAAGTCATAGTCAGAGTGCGTATAATGATTTAAATGCCTATTACATCGCCAATCTTACTGGATAAACTATCTTTATGAAAAATCCCATGAAAAATTCATTCTCATTGGGTCTGATTATCGCTGGATTTTTTATTATCATCTTTATTTTCGGAGCCTTGACGGGAGCAGCGATTTTGCGCTCCTATACTCCAACAACGAACCAGCCACCCTCACCGGTTGCTTCGGTTGAAAACGGAGGATTTACCTTTACCCTGCACTCAGTCGAATATCGGCAGATAGAAAATCCGCTTGAAGAGGGGTACGAATATGTCATTGTTGACGTTTCTTTTGAAAATGATTCGAAAAATCCCGTAATGGTCTTGCCAACGTTTCAGGTTTTTATGCGGGATGAATTTGGCAGGACATATACGATGTTACCTCTGGAAGATCTCCAGATATTAGTTGCAGGTGAATTACCTCCACAGGCGATTAATCGAGGTGAGATTGGCTTCGCGACTCCCCTAAATGCAAAACTAAGCTTGATTTTTGATACGGGATGGAATGGAATCTCCCCAACGATTTTTGAACTGAAGCGTTAATTATCTACTTCAACTTCGGTGAGTTGAATCCTATTTTGAGTGTAGAGTAGCGCGTGTATTTTTAACGTCTCATTGACGTACTGAGCGTAATTGCTGCCATTTAGGACCTCATAGGTTGTACCGCTGTGATTCATAGTGTAATGGTTATTTTCATATTTCAGCACTGAGGTAAATTCTATTTCCTGACCTTGCCCAAGATTGGGAGTTGGTGTTGCCGTCGGTATCGTAACCGTCGTAGGAGAAGGTGTTGGTGGGGGTGGAGTGGCAGTTGGAGGTTGATAGGTTGGTTGCGTGGGTGTGGGTATTGGAGTATTTGTGGGTAGCGGGGTTTGTTGATTAGTTTGAACAGAGGTTGATGGTGTTTTACTCTGATCTAATGATTGAATCAACGATGTCCCTAGATCAAAAAATTCATCATACTCTGATGATTCGTCCCCTTCGGCAAATTCATCTTCATTTGTTTCTTCATGTTGTTCGTTTGGGGTTGTATATACTCCTTGTAAAATGGCAATAAGCCGGGCTGTTTTCATTCGTTCGTGTTGGAGAGCGGCGATAATATCTGTTTGGGATGGATCCATCTCGTTAATAACCTTAACCAATGCTTTATCCAATTCATATAACGCCACAATTTTTACTTCTGGATCGGATGTGTTTAATTCCAGAAGTTCAGTGAGGCGTTCTTTGGCTACTTCAATTGCAAAATTTTTCTTACCCGCATGAGTGAATGTAAACCGACGAGTTACATCTTCAAACCATAGATCGACACCGAAAAG
>JAGQKX010000068.1 GCA_020429905.1 candidate division WWE3 bacterium | reverse complement strand
CGTTGGAAGATTTTGTAGTGGGTTTGTCACCGGAACTTAAAAGTAAAAAAATCACCATCACCGGAATATCTCCTTCTGATACCGCCACGGAAGCATATGCGCAACATTTTCCTCAATATTTAGATGACGCCATAGATCCACTGGAAATTGCTAATTTTGTTAGTCGTTTATGCCAAGGTGAAATATCGAATGCCTCTGGAGAAATTTTCGTATTAAAAAAAGACTCGCCCCCTACAGCATACTTTCACTACTAATTCCGGCCATGCGTTCCAACAAGAAAGTAAAACTTTTTATCGCTATTCCGACGAAAATCATCAAGGCGAAGAATAACAATGCTATATTAAATTTACCAGTTTCAGGAAGCTCACTAACCGCACCTAATACATTCTCATGAATAATGGGTGATTTTGAAACAATAACATCAGACCGAACTACCGGAAGTATGCGGTAATCATCTTTATATTGACTCGCAATGCCTGTCACATAAGAGTAATACCCAGTGCGCATATATGGTTTATCAATCTGATCGGATTTGATATACACTTTAGCATCTCCAGAGCCGTCATTAATATAAAATACATTTCCGCTTGTCGCTGTAACTTTTCCGTTAATCGAGATACGTTCTCCTTCATATTTCTCGTTTAAATCTCCCGTTCTGATAAGTACAGCGTCAGGTAATATACCGTCCCCTAAAATTTTGAATTCATTTTTACTATTTAGCTTTATATAGTCTTCATTAAAAGCATTTGATATTGTTCCCGTTAATTCAACCCTTTTACCTTTCGTAAGCACAGTATAGTTTTTATTTGCAACCACTTTCACTCCTCCTGACTCATCTTCTACGTAGAATGTTCGTGTACCAAGTTGATTTATCGAAGAGGTAATAACTCCTTCAATTTTGACATAGTCACCTTGCTTCTTATTTGAAATATCATCAATACGGATAGACACATCAGGTATCGATTCAACTTTTGTTTTTTTCGGATCTTTCTCTTGAATAGATTTCTCCACTTTTTTGGCTAATAAGCTAACTTTCTGATCTGAGGAATCATAATTTATTTCTTTGCTTGAAGATCTGAGTCGGATAATAAATGCATGATTACCCACACTGCTGTCTTCAGAAAATTCGGCATACACAGTAGCCGTAGCTGTACCCTGAGAATTTGTCTTAATCGTCGGCATCTGATTCCAAGAAGCATTCCAGGCATATCGCGTATCTTTATGAATCGTTTTTACTGTTGCCGTCTGACTCTCATTGACTGAATTAATAACTTTCACATAGTAAATCTCGTCTGGCTCAGCATGGGTAACGGTGACTTTCATAGGAAATATTTCCCCTACATGAACGTTGTTTCCTGCTTTTACTGAAATATTTAATTCTGGAATTTCATCTTCAGATTCCTCATCAGCATTGTTGCCAACAATCGAATTAGACAATACCCAAATGCCCTCGTTTGTTTTCATAAAGGAGATGCCTTTTTCGGTGGATTCATATGAAGTTGAGTCTACAATTTCTCCTTCTGGGTCAATTAAACGCACCGAATCGCCAGTATTATTGAAGCGTGTTCCTACAGAAATACGTATTGAATCCAGCGATTCAACAGTAAGATTCTCCTGTATGACGTATGGCGACGATCCTCCATCAATATCGTCAATCTGCCATGAAAGGAGGGTGACTGGGTTACTAGAATTATTTCGCAACCTGACCCATTCTTCACCTGAATCTGGTGCTGGCATAAACTCTACTATTTCAAGTATCGGTTTGGTTGGAACTTCAATTCCCAAAATAATTATTGGGGATATACAGGAATTTATGATCAGTAAAATATTAAAAAACAGCGTTAAATATCTTCTTTTCAAACTTCAGGACTTCATCCAATACGCACCACCCTTTATATATATCAATAAATATATACTTGTCAAGACTTACGTTGCCTGGAGATGCCAATAAATAGTCATGAAGCCTGAGTCATCAATCAAAATTGCTCCGTGTCCTCCCCAACCATCTACGGTGTAATAGACGGTTCCTGAATGAGCTGCCTTAACGGCTGAGGCATGTGGCCCAACCATATCTATCCCATTATGGGGCAAGGGATTACCGTAGGCATCATATCCATAAAATCCCTGAAGAGCAAAAGGAGTAAGCCCGTACCATTGAGTGACATCATAACTGTCTAATGGCCATTGGAAAGCGCCACTGCTTAAATATGGTGCCGGATCACTTGCACATGACCAACCACCACATGGATAATAACCGAAATGTAAATGTTCGCCCGTTGAGAAACCGGTATTGCCTTGTATCCCAATTATTTCACCTTTTTGAACTCTCGTTCCTTCTAAAGAACGACCGGTAATTTGCTGAAGAACCTTATTTAAGGCATCCTCAATAGAGTGCTGCTCTGCTCGCGCAACTTCAAGCAGTCGCTGATATTCTGACTCTTCATTATTCGTAATTTGCAATAGATACGCTTTATTGTCCCGCTCAACGGCAAGCTGAACTCGGTGTTCTTCAAGGAGCACCTTTTGGCCTTCAAGATCTGTTTTAAGGGTTTCTTTTTGTGATTTAAGTTCCTCTAACTGTGTTGTTCTATCTGTATATTCATCTTTCGTCTTACGAAGATCAACTAAAAATTTATTATCTTCTTCTTGCAGATTCTTAAGGTAGGCATACTTGAGCACAGCTGTCTGGAAATCGTTGTTACTGAGAAATACTCCTATCGCTGGAGAAAAACTTGCCTCGTATGAAGACTTCACTCGAGCTTCAAATGCTCGACGCAAACGGCCAATACTTTCATCAAGAATAATTACTTTTGTTTGGAGAGAATTGATGTCTTCTCCTAAAACAACCAATTGGTCTTGTAATTGGATAATCGTGTCCTGAGTCTCAGCTATTTCAAGCTCTTTAAGTCGAGCTCTATCTTCGAGATACGCAATCTGACCTTGGAGACTATTTTGCCGAACTTGCGCATCGTTGATCTGTGATCGCAGGCGGTCTTGCTCAGCCCGGTTTTCTTCAAGTTGTCTTTGTCTTGATTCATACTCGGATTCTAAATCGGACTGTCCAATACTCGTAAATTCAAACTCATGGGCGAGCGCCAACATTGGACGTGCAGAGACAAAAAGAAAACCAACCAATACGACCAACGCAAACTTTTTGTGAAGACTTTGATGCAATAGTTGAGAGAAGCGGTTCATACTTTTAGGTGGCGGTAAATGGCAATGGCACTACCGACCACTCCGAGGATCGTTCCTAAAATGAGACTGCCGATAAACACGTACGCAGTAACGAGCAGTTGATTTGGAAAAAGCGAAATACCCGAAACCAGCTGACGGACAATTTCTTCAAAATACGGCATCAGAATGTACATCCCAATCGTAGAAAATACTGATGCAATTAGTCCAAAGAGCATCCCATCAAGAATAAATGGCCAACGAATATACCAACTGGAGGCTCCCACCAATCGCATGATTTCTATTTCTTTACCAAAGTCGGCAATATTTAATGAGACAACAACCAAAAGAATTAAAATCGTTACTGTTATTAAAAAGCCTGAAAGAATGAGCCCAATGGTTCGTATGCGTAAACTCCACGTTCGGAAGGAATCAACAACATCTTGTTGGTAGATAATCCGCTCAACGCGTTCATCATCACTCAACCGCTGCGCAAGATCGTCGAGATCGTTGAGCTGTTTTGCTGACACGCTGAGTGATGCCGGTAATATATCTGCCGTTACAAATTCTAGCAATTCCGGTGTATCAGCGTTCTGCTCTCGATATATTTCAAGTGCCTCTTTTTGAGAGATATACCGGACCTCTTCCGCTTTTCCGGTCTGCTCAATCTCTTGCTGTAGTGACAAAATATAATCTTCTTGAGTGTTTTCGGTAAAAAACGCAGTCACTTCGAGCTTATTCTCCAGATGTAAAAGAATTTGATCGGAGGTGTACAAGATCAGAGCGAGTAATGAGGCAATAAATAACGTTAATGTCATGACCATTATGGCAGTAATGGCATGCCAAATATTCCGACGGACATGCTGGAGGGTGTTTCTAATAATTCTGGCTGGTGTAGCAATAATTGACATAGCTTAACTGTAACATTTTTCCATTTTAGAGAAAAACTAATATTTACCCACCTTATCTTTAACAAGGTGGCCATCCTCTATTTTGATGACGCGTTTTTTAAGTTTATCAACTATTCGATCATCATGCGTTGCCATAATAACCGTTGTTCCCCACTCGTTGATTTGCATGATTAAATCCATGATTTCCCAGGCGTTCTGTGAATCAAGA
>JAGQKX010000067.1 GCA_020429905.1 candidate division WWE3 bacterium | reverse complement strand
TCTGTAGAAATACGTAGATAAAAATCTTCATCTAGATCATTATGGTGAGTAATAAATGGCCGTGCATCAGCTCCTCCGGTTACATGTTCTAACACTGGAGTCTCAACTTCAATAAACCCATTCTGTTCCAAAAATTCACGATTAGCTTTCCAAAATTTTGCTTTTCTCACAAAACGTTCATGGATCTCTGGATTCACAATAAGGTCAATATACCTTCGTCGGTACCTAATTTCTTTGTTTTCGAGACTTTCTGGAAGCGGTCGGATTGCCTTAGCAATGATTCTAATAGTTGACGCCAATACTGAAGGCTCACCATGTTTAGTTTTGGTAACTTCACCTTTGACTTCAACAAAATCACCATTATCAATCAATTCCAATTCATCCCAGCCGAGATTTCCATGGGCTAAGTCTTTTTCCAAAACATCATATCTGATATATGCCTGCGCCGTTCCTGACTGATCCAGCAAGTCGGCAAAAATTACTTTACCGTGTGTCCGCCACGACATAACACGACCAGTGATAGAAACTGTTTTTCCCTCATATTCACCAAATTCATCAGTGACCACGGTATTTGAAATATCTTTATTGGCGTGAGCGGGATACGGATCAATTCCCAACGAACGGAGTTTTTCGATTTTTTCTAGTCTTTGCTGGCGTTGCCCAACAAGATCAAAAGCTTGTGACATAGTAATTGCGGTGATCCAATTGACAGACGTAGGGACTATTCCTCATCGTACCAATCAATACCTTCTTCAGGAATATTAGTATCAATGGATGCACTTTCAATATAATCTACTAATTCTTCTGCCGTATTCCCTTCAAAGTAATAGTTTCTGAGGCCACCTAAAAACCGCGCTGCGTTGCTCGCACTTCCGGTATCAGTCATCATTGCAACGGGTTTTTTGAAGAACATCATCGTAATCATTTCATACAATGTCCCAGCCGCTCCGCCGATAGCGATATAGGCGTCTGTCTCCTTCGCGATGGACATGATTCGTTCAGTATAGTGGCCATCAAGTTCCATTACTTCATCAGCAAAATCGCCGATATCCTCACCAAATTTTACAAGATCTTTTTTTGAAGGGAGATAAAAAATTATTTTGCCTCTATCATCAACTTGTTTCATGCCTTCAAGGACATAGGAAACAATTCCTGAACCTGGCCCAACATACAGATCATATTTTTTTTCGGCAAGTAGTTTGCCTAAGGCAATTGACTCGTCTTTGTATCGTCTGGCTCTATATGGATCCCAAAACCCACCTAAGAAAATTTTCATTGAGTGTATTGTACCGTTTAGCAGCTGTAATAAAAAGATCTGCTTACGATTCGTGAATCTTGATTACTCGATATTTGAGTAGTACATGGGGTAATTTAACTTCGATATTATCACCGGGTTTAAGACCGAGGAGCGATTTGCCAACGGGAGATTCATATGAAATTTTGCCGTTTCCTGGATCCGCTTCTGCAGATCCGACAATCTGGTAGGTTTCTTTTTCACCTTCTATTTCAACTGTGACTGTAGAACCAATCGTTATTTTTCCGGTGGTGACATGTTCTGTGTCTACAATTTTGGAACGTTCGAGTATCTGTTCGATTTCTAAAATTTTACCTTCAAGATGCATTTGTTCTTCACGAACAGAATCGTACTCTGGGTTATCTTCAAGGTTACCCTTGGCCCGAGCTTCTTTTATTTTTTTAATTATTTTTGGTTTTTCTTCTTTAACTAAAGTACGATATTCTTGCTTTAGTTGGTTATAACCCTCTTGAGTTAGATAGTATGGTTGTTCTTTCATTTTTTTTACTTAAGCAGATAACATATATCTACTCTACACCTAGAATTTGGTACGTGATTGTACCACTTGGTGATTCGACCTGCACCTCATCCCCCACCTTTTTGCCAAACAAAGCTTTTCCTATAGGCGAGTTGGAAGATATCTTCCCTGAAACAATATCCGCTTCATTTTCGTCGACTATCTGGTATCTTACCTTATCGCCTTCGATATGCAACTCAACACTAGAACCTAGGGCGATAATATCTCCAGTCGAAACCTCAATGATGGTAGCATTTTTCAAAACTTCTTCAAGTTCCATTATCCGTCCCTCTAGAAAGCCCAATTCTCGGCGTTTTTCTTCATAGGCATTATTCTCTTTTAGGTCTCCCAAAGAGCGCATATGATCCATATCCTTAATCACTTGAGGACGCTGAACCTTTAACTGATCCAGTTCATTTTGGATATCATCGTATCCTTGTTGTGTTAGCCGTACATTATCTTTTTTCATATATTTGCAATAAAATCCCTCCGCTTTAAACGTTCAAAGTATGCACATTAAATTATGTGTAAACCTGGAATTAACCGGTAAGGAGGAGGAAAATCAATATCTATAAAATTACACGTTTCTGACTACAGTTGCTTATTTTAGGTCATGAATTATTCGTTGTCAATCAAATATATCACGGGTGATAAGGCTGAATCCCTGATTTATAAGTGAATAAATATTAGTATCTGCGGATATCATGATGATTTTTACTTATATAGAGCCATAATATCGCACAGATACTACTCATTATTAGACTGATGATTTGATTAACCGTTAACAATGAGAAGACCACTCGCGGTTCTAATCTGATAAATTCCAAGAAAAATCTATCGAGAAATACGAATGTAAACGCTATTAAACCAATCCCAGTAACAGACTGTTTAGCAGAGATAAACTCAACAACCCCAAAAATAATTCCTAGTAACCAATTGAAAAATAATTCAAAGAAGGCATAGGGCAACAATTCCTGATTAAAGATGTTGGCCCATCTCCCCAAAACCATCGTTCCAATCAAGGGTAAATAAATGGCATCAATGAATGTTAAGAGAGAAATATTCTTCCATCTACAATACATAACCGCACCCAGCATCCCCAGTACTAGTCCCCCATAAAATCCAAGTCCTCCGTTCCAAATGGCCCAAATACTCAGCTGGCCATTCCTATATACAGACCAATCTGTGATCACATGGAACAATCTCGCCCCAATTACGGTTAATGGGGTACAAATCAGGATTAGATTTTCAAAATCGTTGCGCGAGATGTTACAGGCAATAAATCGCCGTCGAGTCCAAACGAGCCCAATAATGACTGCGCCTAAAATAGTGATGCTGTAATAGTTGAACATAATGTAGGTTTCGCCTGTTAACGCTAGAGATTTCCGTTTTTTAATTATACAATAGGGCCATGACCGAACTCGAAGATCTACGCTCCGATTTTCCAATTTATACTCAACAGCGTAATAATAAACCACCAATCTATTTCGATTCTGCTTGTATGACCCTCCGTCCTGAGTCTGTGATCAACGCTATCGAATCATATTATCGAGAATATTCGGCCTGCGCTGAACGAAGTGATCATTGGTTTGCTGAATTAACTGAAAAGAAAGTACAAGACGCTCGAGAAGCTGTTAGTCATTTTTTACAATCTCTGCCAGAAAACGTTGTTTTTACGAGAAATACAACAGAAGGGATAAATCTATTGGCCTTTCAATTTAGGCGTACACCAGGGGGAGTCGTCATTATTAGTGATAAAGAGCATAATTCTAATTTTTTGCCATGGAAGCAGCTCGAAATTGAGGGCTTGATCACCTTAGAAATCATTCCCACTACACCAGATTCTGGGCTAGATCTAGAACAATTAGAACAAATAGTGGAAAAATACACAGATATCAATGGTCCGAAACTTATTTCCGTCTTCCACACATCAAATCTCGATGGCTCAGAAAATCCGATTAGTGAGATCGTCTCTTTGGCTAAAAAGTATGGTTATCAGATTCATATTGATGGGGCACAAGGACTACCGCACAAACGTTTTATCCCCGGCCAGGCACAAGTTGATTATTTGACTTTTTCCGGGCACAAAATGCTCGGACCTACGGGGACTGGGGTATTTTGGGCTACCGATGATCACCTGTCCCAAATGCAACCCATGATCATTGGTGGCGGAACTCCTCTAGATGCCACATATGATGGATTCACCCTTTTGAAACCGCCAGCAAAATTTGAAGCCGGGCTGCAAAATTACGCTGGTATTATTGGTCTCGGAGCGGCAGTTTCGTATCTTGATTCGCTCCTCGAGGAAAATCCTCACTGTATCCATGATCACGAAGTTGCCCTCAACACGTACCTCACCGAGCATCTGATTGGGTTATCGGATCGGATAACAATAATCGGTCCCACTGACCCTAGCAAACGCAATGGCATTCTTTCCTTCTCGTTGAAAGATATGGACCACCATCAGGTATCATATTTGCTAAATGATCAGGCTAATATTATGATCCGAGCCGGGAGACATTGTGTCC
>JAGQKX010000066.1 GCA_020429905.1 candidate division WWE3 bacterium | reverse complement strand
CAATCTAGGTAGATTTTCTTTTAAACATCGTGTCAAAGGGTCCAGCGATGGGATGAACAGCCTGTGATTGAACAGCATGCATTTGAGGATATTTTTCAAGCTTTTTGGCCTTAATGAGACTTGAAAACCCTTCAAAGAGACCAACAAATGCAGTTCCAGAGCTGACAGGAATAAATAGGGCAAGGTCGTTTATATCTATTTTTTCTAACCCTAATTGGTCAACGATTTCAGCAGCAAGTTCTTGATATCCTACGGTTGCTTCAGGATCCGTAGCCTGGCGAATGTGAGTAAAGCCATTTCTTTCTGCAAATTCAAGAGATTCTGTGAGCGGCTGTGTGCTTTCCATAATAGTGGCACCTAACTCATTTAAACGGTTTTTTTTCTCGGGATTACAGTCAGGGTAAATGAAAACATACATTTTGGCATTCGCTAACTTGGCATAATACGACGCACTAATGGCCGCGTTTCCAGATGAAGAGATAACCAATGATTTTTCGTTTTTATTGAGATGTGTATTGAGTTGGTGAGAGATTCCCCGGTCTTTGATAGAGCCTGTTGTATTAAGGTCTTCTCGCTTAAACCAGATTTGCTGGCGTTCGATCATCAGGGTAGAATGAGACATAGTTACTATTATACTGGAGGTGAGAAAAAAATGGATGAAAATGCAAATACTAATGATATGAGCCAAAACGAAAATTTGGAGGTATCAGAAAATATGGTTGTCTGTCCTGACTGTGGGACCAAACTTATTCTGGAAGTCGAAGCCGAGATTGGTGATGTTATTGTCTGCGATAACACTGAATGTGGTGTTGAATTAGAAGTGGTGGATATCAATCCCATCGAAGTTGAATACCTCATGGTTCAAAAGTAACTTCTTAACAAACGATAGTCTTGAGCATATGCGCGATTAGGTTTCGGATGTTTTTTGTGTTTAGGAGAAAGAGAAGGAAGCGATGAAAATACCAATCCAAGCGAAAATAACACCAATAAGCCAGAAACGCATTGTCACCTTTGTTTCTTCCCAACCCATTGCTTCAAAGTGGTGATGAAGTGGCGCTAGTTTGAAGATTTTTTTACCATTTCTAAACTTGAGAGAGATTATCTGCAGAAAACTCGAACAGATTTCTACCACGAACATACCTCCAATAAAAGGTAGGATGAGCGTTTGTTCGGACATGAGCGCGATAACCGCCAGGAGTGCTCCAAACGCTAACGATCCAGTATCCCCCAACCAAAGACGGGCCGGGTAAATATTAAAATAGAGATAAGGAATCAGAGCGCCCATCAACACGGCGATAAATACCATGATGTCTCCGGAAAATGGCGAAAAAGAGGCAAGATACCAGAACGCTGAAAGCGCTATCATGAGTAATCCTGTTGATAATCCATCGAGCCCGTCAGTAATATTAAACGCATTACTAGAAGAAACAATAATAAATGCCGCCATTGGGATATAGACCCAGCCTAAATCAATTGGCCCAATATTCCAGATTGGCTCGAGTATCGGTAAATGCAGGGTTGAGAGACCCATTTTTTGATATAAAAAGTAAGCGATAATCGATGCGGTAAGAATCTGTATTCCGAATTTGACGAAAGGAGGTAATACGCGAATGTGTTTTTTACCGAATCTGAAGAATTTTCTAAGATCATCATAAAGGCCCAAAAATCCAAATAAGATGAGTGTTAGTAAGAGTGTTATTGTTGTCCAATTAACCGTATAAGAAGTGACACTATAAAACAAGGTGCTAAAAAGCAACACCGAGATAATGATTAATATCCCACCTCCGATGGGCGTTCCAACTTTCCAACTATGTAATTTACGCTGACCGGTAGCGTTTTTGGTAATGACACGCTTTTGTCGGAAACGAAACTTATACAATAAGTTTATGAAAGGTACGATGAGGGCGCTTGTAAAACTAAATGAAAGCAGCAAAATGCCAAATATTTTATACATAGATTAATCTCCGGACACTATCTCCAAGCTCAGGGGTAAAGAAAGCCTGGCCATAATTAGAACCATCTTTTGTCATTTCAGTCCAGTTTTGGAATTCTAATCCCTTTTCTGGCTGTGTAATTTCAATTGTACCGTAATGTGGTCCCTGTTTTTTTGTATGTTTGGTACTGCTTGAATGTACATATGTGATTATACGCTGATTATTGCTCAGGTTAAGTTTAGCTATGACCAAGATATGATCCAGATCTTTACGTATCCGTACCATATCTCCGATACGAATTTCAGCAGCTTTCGGAATTTCTCTCGAATTGTTGTCTGAGGTAAGTGTAGCAGCGTTGATGCGCCGTTGTCTTTTATATTGAAGAAATTTTTTCTCAAACTGTCCTAAGGTGCCACCAAATCTCACAATGAAATCAGATAATGGCTGATGGGTCAGTTCGAAAATATACGCATTGAGAAGGTGATACGCTAACCCTGAACAGTCAATTCCGATTTTATTCTCCTTCATGAATTTAAATATTTGTCCGGCCGAGAGTGTTTTCAGATCTACTGATTGGGTGGCAGCTCTCCTCTTGAGTTCATTTCGAATTTCCTCAACTGAACCTTTGCCTGATGTCTTATGAAACTGCCAGCGGCCGTAACCCAATACATACGGAATCGGAACTCTTGTCCCAAGGATTTCAAAGTTAACATAGGCTTCAGCCATTTCTTGAAGTTTTATTTCTGCATTTTGGTGTGGGTCAATGTTCATTTCGGTGATTGTAACGATTCTAGGAATCGTTCAGGAATATGTCGTAATCCACCTGAAGACATGAAAATAAATACGGTATTTTCCGTTTGTTCAAGTAATGCTTCAATCAACAGTTCATCTTTCGGTAGATAGGTTGCCACTTCACCAATCGCTGCAACTATTTCCTTTCCCGTAGCTCGATTTTCTTTGTTGATGCGTTCGACAGCATCAACTTTCGGGATGAATATTTGATCCGCCGCCTCAAACTTTCCATGTAATTCGGAAAGGACCGATTTTGTTTTTAGAGAAGAGGAAAATATTTCAAAAATTCCGACAATCCGGTGGTCAGGCCAGTTTTGTCTGACTGCCTCAAGCGCAGCTTGGGCTTTAACTGGAGAATGGGCTAGATCCCTAATTACAATTGTCGAATTGTTGTCGAAAACTTTTTGCATGCGATACTCTAATCCTTGATACGAATTAAGTGAATCTACCAGAGTATCGTGGTCAAATCCAATTTCGGTAAGCAGGGCATAGGCAGCCGTAAGATTTGAATAATTAAAATTACCAAAGAGGTATGGCTGCAAACCAATATCTGTGTAGAGATAATCTGACTCTTTCGAAATACCATAGGTAACCACTTTGCAGGGAGCGTGCTCAATCAGTTGTGCTGTGTTTTTTCCTTCAGAATTTATGACAAGGAGACCATCTTCGGGAAGATTTTTGACGAGTAATTGATAGTTTTCGACATATTCTTGTTCTGAAGAAAATTTGTCATAATGATCCCATTCTGCCGATGTAAGGACGAGATATTTTGGGTTGTAGTAAAAAAACTTAGAAACTGGCGGTGATCCATCAAGGGGTGGGGTAGGGTATTCGTCTCCTTCAACCACTGACCAATCCGAGGCTGTCGTTTTAAGACTTTCACTAAAGTCTAATAATTGTCCTCCTACCATGTATGACGGATTTAGTCCTAGATCAGAAAGCGCTTTGGTGATTGCACCTGAAACCGTACCTTTGCCAAAATTACCAACTACCACAATGGAATTATTTTTGATGACATATTCTTGAAGAACTTCGGGATAGGATAGGATCGGGACGTCTAGTGTCTTCGCTTTTAGATATTCGGGGTTATTGGGGTCCACGATTAACGCATTACCAGCAATAACAACGGTATCAACGTCGTTAGGCACATTTGAAGCGTTATAGGGGCTCGTAACGGTGATGTTGTTTTCCTGCAAAAAATCACTTACGGGCGGATACATTCCCTGATCTGATCCACTTACTTCCCAGCCAAGATCTTTGAACATTTTGGCTATCGCTGAACTTGTTTTTCCGGCAATACCGATAATATGGATTTTTTGTTTAGGCATATCGATTGAGAAATTTATTAAGATTAGGAGACTGGTAAAATTGCTCCCGGTATTCTTGATCTAAAAGCAGATCATCTTTCTTGTCAGATTGATCCTTGGATATTAAATACTTGAGTTCATCTAGGTCAGCACTCCATTCAAATCCGTTAAAGAATTCAAAGCCGGGGATATTTGTCTTGTACAAAGAACTAGACGTATATGCGGTGCCAAGGTACGCATAGTCAAGCTGTTCGTGCTTAGCCCAACTTGTTGCTTCAAGCATGGCACGCATACCAACGCCGCTCTTTTGGTATTCTGGTTTGTAAAACCCGTACCAATAAAAAATAGAAGCTGTTGTCTTCATGATGGGACTAAGTCCAATTTCAATGT
>JAGQKX010000065.1 GCA_020429905.1 candidate division WWE3 bacterium | reverse complement strand
CATTGCTAATAATGCAGGTATTCCCGAAGAAAATATTATTGCTGCTCCTGATGCGGATACGATTTATCAAATCCCTGCTATTTTCCGAAAACAGAAATTACACACTAATTTAATTAAAACCATGGGTCTTGCCCCAAAACCTAAGAAAGATGCCACCAAATCATGGGATGAATATTACGTTCGAGTTTCACAACCGAAGACCAATGTAGATATTGCAATCGTGGGCAAATATTTCCAAATTGGCACTTCGGTTTTGGAGGACGCGTATATCTGTGTGATTGAAGCGATCAAACATGCAGCATGGGAACAAAATTTGAAACCAAATATTCAATGGTTTGATGTCGAACGATTTGAAGATCCGAACGAGCGAGAATCAATCGCAGAAGAACTAAGGCAATATCAAGGAATCATCGTCCCTCAGGGATGGGGATCTCGTGGAGTAGAGGGAAAAATCGCTACGGTTGAGTTAGCACGTACAGAAAAGATCCCTTATTTTGGCCTCTGTTTTGGAATGCAGATGGCGGTGATCGAGTTCGCTCGGCATATGTGCGGCTTAGAACGCGCAAATTCCGAAGAGGTTAACCCTAAGACTCCTCACCCTGTGGTTCATTTGATGAAGCATCAGCAAAAATATATGGCAGAGAAAAAATATGGTGGAACGATCCGGTTAGGCCAATGGCCGTGTAAGATAAAATCTGGAACACAGCTTTACAATGCATATAAACAGCACATGAACTATCCTTCAGAAGTATTAGGTGCCAAATCACCGTCATTGGTTTATGAACGTCATCGGCATCGATATGAGGTCAATAATGCCTATCGTGCAAAACTCGAAAAGGCTGGTCTTATTTTTAGCGGCCTTTCACCTGATGGTCAGCTGGTCGAGGCGCTTGAACTTGATAGAGATTTACATCCATATTTTGTGGCTACACAGTTTCATCCTGAGTATCAGACACGTCCGGCAATTCCACACCCACTTTTCATCTCGTTTATTGAAGCAGCCCATAATCGGAAAATTTAGGTAGATTGGTATAATACATTCCATGGTGAAGTCTTTTGATGTAGTTACATTTCAAGCGAGCGACGGTGTTCAGCTGAATGGTTTACTTTCCTTACCTAAATCTCCTAAAGGTGTTTGTATTTATGTACACGGGTTAACCAGTAGTGCCTTCACTTCACTCGGTCACGCCGTAACCCCGATGTTAAATAAGGCCGGCTATGGCATCTTCATTCTTAATACTCGCGGAGCCGGGTTAGTCACTGGGTTTAAACGTGAAGATAAACGCAAGGCTTCAGGGTTTAGATATGAAACGTTTGGGACAACCTTTGAAACGTTTACGGATAGTGTACATGATCTGGATGGAGCGGTTTTGTTTCTTAAATCTCATAAATTGAAAAACATTGTTTTTATTGGAAGCTCTACGGGCTGTCAAAAATCGGTGTACTACCTTTCTCAGCGAGGCAAGCAGCGAGGAATTATGGGGATTGTTTTGCTTTCACCATTGAGCGATCGAGTAGTTATTCAATCAGAGCTGGGTAGTCAATTCGATTACGCGTTAGCGCATGCCAAGTGGTTAGTAAATCATAAGCAAAAAGACGCGATCATGCCGGCTGAACTAACGGACTTTATGTTAAGCGCTCAGCGTTTCGTCAGTCTAACCGATTTAAAAAGCGAAGAAGAAATTTTTACGTATAGTAATTCGAAAAAACCGAAAACATTGGAGAGCATTAAAGTGCCGACATTGGCAGTGCTCGGTGATAAAGATGAGTACAATGATCGTCCGGTCTTAGAATTGGTTGAGTGGTACGAAAATACCTTACAGGCCAAAAAGAAACGGGTTGAATGGATCGAAGGGGCCGATCATGGATTTACGGGTAAAGAAAAACAAGTTGGAGCAAAAATTACTACCTGGCTCGACACGATTAGTTAGGTCACGGTGATGCGAACTGATCGTTCGCGCGGTCCATCCATTTCACAGAACACGATTCGCTGCCATGTTCCCAATACCAACTGCTGATTGATGACTGGTACGGTAACGTCTGGTCCAATGATGGAAGCCCAGATATGATCGGGCGCATGTTCGGGATCGTGTGGATGTTGAAATTCTAGTTTGGGAGTAACGTGCTCAATAAATGCCAAATAGTCCATGTCCGTTCCTGGATCAAGATCTGCGGTCGTGATTGCTGCTGTCGTATGTCGGACAAAGATATGGCACAAACTAATTTCTTCTGATTGGGTTGAAATGAAACGCTGGATCTCCTGGGTAATATCAATTATTTCTTTTTTACTGTGTGTTTTGATGTTGATTTCGAGTGAGTTCATAGCGATATTATACAAGAGGTACTTGATAACGTTGGTACAATTTTGGCATGCCTGATGAATTGCTCGACTTGGTAGATGAAAACGATGTTGTCATTGGCACAATCCTCAGAAGTGAAGCAAACTCCAACCCTCATGTTTTTCACCGAGAAATAGGGGTATTAATCGTCGATTCAAAAAAAAGAGTACTCATGCAGCAACGAAGTGCTACCAAAAAAACGTATCCACTTTATTGGATCGTCAGTTGTGCTGGTCATGTTCCCGCGGGGATGTCACCAGAAGATGCGGCTCACAAAGAACTACAGGAAGAGTTGGGTTTTGATACGGCGCTCACGTTTGTCGAAAAATATGCCTTACAGATCGAAACCGAAAGCATTTTCGCCTATATGTATCAAGGAGTATACGAAGGACAAACAATCGTTATTGATCCGGATGAAACCGAACAATATCGATTTTTTTCTCGCGATGAATGGCAGACACTGATCGATTCTGGGGCGCAATATGATGATGACTCTTCGAGGATAGCGTTTGAATATTGGGATGCACTTTAGTCGGAGATTTTTTCTAGTAAAATACTTGTCTCATTTTCATATACTACGTTCCAGTCAGAGTCATTTTTCAATTCATGCACCAGTTCCCAATTAGGAGCACCCAAAACTCCGTTGATATCATACTGTTCTAGCTTCTCTTTCCAATCGCCTTGGGCGTGTTGTATAGATAAGTATTCTGCCAAAAACGATTCTCCATTATTAAAAAAATTGTCCATCCTACCGTCATAAAAAAATCGATGCTCTGGAAATGCGTAGATGAGATACCCGCCCCAATTTGCATGATTAAACAGATGTGTTGGTACCCCATATTCTTTCATGAACGCTGTCGCATGAACCGGGAAGTTTGGCGGTGGATTATGCTCGTCGGCTACTTCGGCGTAGCAAACCTTATTTGTGTACGCGCAATACGTAAACAGCTGTGTCTTGAGACTATTGGAGATCAAAGAAATAAAGAGCACTGACAAAGCGATGATGTATGGAAATTTGTATGTCCTGTTTTTATCTAGAGCATAAGCGAAGACATCTTGAATCAAGCTGACAAGAAATGGAGAGATAACAATGAGAAATGGAAACATATACCGGCGCGACTCAAAAAGCAACAGAAAAAAAAGTACAGCGGTGATCTTCAGTGGAGTGCCTTTCTTCGAGTTTTGTACTGACATAGCTACGAAAAAAAGTCCAGACAAAAAAAACGGCAGCAAATAGTATTGATCGTAGTTTTGAATGGACTTCCAAATTGGTTGCCAGTCAACATTTTCTGCTGCTGCTACCGGATTGTTTGCCATTTGTATGGCTTGTTCCCATGACCTCACGCCATAGGGATTAAGAACAGTCATGCTGGTGATAATCAGCAATATTGTCACTGCCGGATACGCAAATGACTTCGCGCCAAATTGAGAAGAGCGCATTTGTTGAACAATCATCATGAGAAGATACAGAATCAAAAACCCAAACCCCAAAACAAATCCCCCATGAAGATTAATCCAAAGCGTCAATATGATGAGAACCCAATGCATATTTGCCTGTTTGGTCCAAGCAAAGAAGGTGTCTTTTTGGACAGGAACTATTTTGCTGGACGTGAGAAGGTAGATTAGCGCTGTAAGCAGAAGTGCGCTGATCGATTGGGTCCTAAAGCCGATGGTAATGATTAACGCTGGAATCAATACCAGAGGGGTGAAAAATGAAACGTTTCGGCCGGTACTCAGGGCAGTTATTTTTGAAAGTAACGCGCTGATTCCAGTAAAAACGAGACTATACAAAAGTGAAACTCCCCACCAACCGAATAATCTATACGAGATGTACATCAGTACCTCTGTAAGCCATGAATGATACACGTATGGATAATGGGGCACCGAGAAGGAGAATAGATCAGTATATGGAATACTTCGGGTTCTTAAAATATACTCGCCGACTCGTAAATGCCAGCCAAAATCTGTATCAAACACAGGACGATACGCCAAAAATATTCCAGAAATGATGAACAATGTTATGAGAATAACCGTTCGCAGTTGAATCGTTTTAATTTTCACGTAGGTTCATTATCAGAGAGAAGTAATGGAGATGCAATATGAATTGGAAAAACGATCGACTCCACCACGAGCCGATCGTTTCGTTTGATTGTGTACCTTAAGTTT
>JAGQKX010000064.1 GCA_020429905.1 candidate division WWE3 bacterium | reverse complement strand
ATCAACGGCCCGGGTACGATTTTTCCGATGGGAAAGCACCCCACTAAATCGCATGAGATCCTCTTCCAGTTCCCAATAGGTTACTGACAAGATCGTTTTTTCATCAATAATCCCCAACAAGTTACCCAATTTATCTACCACGGGTAAAATGGGCACCGAGTGTTCAAGAGCCAAATACGCAATGCGCTCTTGATCCGTATTGGGATGAATGATGGGAAAATCAATGATCAGTTTCTCGATGGGTGTTTCAGGCGCTGCCTGAAATAGATCGCTGAGCGAGACAACACCCACATACGCAGTTTTTTTGTCTACAACCAATAAACAATTAGTTGTGACATAGGCAGTTTTCGATCTCATCAGCCGATTTCGCACCTCGCCCACTAATTCACCTTTTGACGACGTGATATATGCCGTGGACATAAGTTTAGCGGCACTATGATGTGATGTGTTAGTATCGATAGTCAATTTAGTTTGTTCCATGATGTATTTGGATTCTGCTAAAAAAATCGTACTCCTGATTGAACAAAACGGCAATTAGAGTAAAAAGATTACCTGACGAGGATTTTTACGTAGTGATCGGTACCCACTAGATTGAGCACCCATCTGCCGGCGGTACTGAATTGATGGCGATAGGTTCCGCCATTACCTGGAATTTCATCAAACTCAAGCTGTGTCGATGAAAAGTCTTGATCTGAGGCTAATTTAATCGCCGAATCTGATTGGTTCACAAATTCAATTGTATCTCCAGAAAAGATTTCCTTAGCTTTTACATTAAACTCGCCTTGTCGCCACTGAATCTCATAGACATTAGCTACCTCGGGACGTTTTTGCTCAATTTCATGAGGTGTTTCTTCAATTTCTTTCGTGATAACCGGAGTAACAGATACTTTATCTGTGACCAAGTCTTCTAGATTTGCTTCATACAAGGCAGAATCATCCTGACTAACTACCACAATCTCTTCATCAGGTTCATTCTCTAAAGCTGATGAAAAATTATCTTCTCGAAGATCTAAAATAAGCTCCTCTTCGCCCGATGGATCGATTTTGTACACTTTGATTCGACTGACCAGATCTCCAGTATCAGGATCGATTTCTTCCTCAATGCGAACTCGTTGTAAGACTTCATTCTCGAGCGCCAAAATTTTCGCCAATATCTCGGGATTTTCAACTTTTGGTTTCAGTTTTGCCAATACGGCTCTATGAACCTGCTGTGTCTGCTGAAGATGTTGCAGCAATTGCTCGAGTCGATACAATTTTTCGTTGCTTGATGAAGTATTGGAAGTTTCCACAGAAGAAGTAATTGAAGCAACCAACTCTTCGGCCTTATCATAAGAATATTGGCTATCATTAAGCGCCACATCTAGTTCTTGATGTGAAACATCTTCGGCAACAGATTGAATTTCTTTTTCTAATGTCGCAAGTTCATCAGCTCGTTCTTCTGCTTGTTTTAAACGAAATTCTAATTTTGCTTCTGGGTCGGTAATAAATCGTTCCTGAAGTTCTTCTACTGACGTATCCACGCTGTACAACAAATCTCCTGGCACAGCAGTATCAGAAACGACAATCGTACCACTACCAAGAACACCAATTAGTGCAACGACCAACAAAATTTCTATCCCAGCAAATCCACCGAAATTATTTTTGCGGATACCCATAAATATATAATGAATTGGCTTTATGAAGATGTCAACCAGGAAGTCACTACTGATGCCACGAAATTTTTTGCGCTCGTAAGAACGATAGGTACGCTAACCAGGAAACAAAAATCACCCCAGCCGCAACGAGTGTGGGTAAGTTGGGGTGGATGGAGTTAACAAATCCAGCCACGAGTGGAGGAATCGTCTGCGCTAGTGATTGGACGGATTGACCAATCCCTAGAATTTCTCCCTGTGTTTTTTTATCCGCCAGATCAGAGGTCATGGTGATGAGGTTCGGTTGCGTCAGCCCATTAAAAATTGCAATAAATGGAATTGTTACCCACAATGCCCACGCTTGTTTTGGAATTATTAAGACCACAAACGCAATCGAGAGTGCCAATAATGAAACGCGCGCAATCTGATTTGGTTGGTATCGAACGAGCAGTTTACGTAAGAAAAACCCCTGAGTGAGAGCAATCCAAATACCGACATAGGCAAACAAATCCCCAATTTGACTCTGTGTATACGAAAAATATTCAATAAGATACACCTGGAAAAACTGGGTGAAAAAATTAAATCCAAAGACAAAAAGAAACGTTACCAGAAGAATGTCTCTCACTTTTTCTAACTGAATCGCCCGCTGGATATTGCTAAACGCACCCAAAAGATTAATTTTTCGTGAATTATCAAGGCTCGCGGTTTCAGTGAGATTAAAGGCAATAAGACAAATGTTGATCAACGTTAAGATTGCAGAAAAAATAAACGGGGTAGCAAAACTAAACCACGACACAACTGCCGGATCTGATAATTTTCCCCCAATGTACGGACCGATCACAAAGCCAAAACCAAATGCCATTCCCAGCAGTCCAAAATTTTTAGCTTTTGTCTCAGGAGTACTAATATCAGCAACCGCTGATTGAGCCACCGAGATATTTCCGCCAGTGAACCCATCCCACGCGCGAGCAATGATCATTAACCAGAAGTTACCCGTCATAACACTGATAGCCGTCATGATGTAGGCTGATAATGTTCCCGCAATAGAGAGCACCAATAATTTCTTGCGCCCGTATTTATCAGACAGATCTCCTAAGATAGGTGAAGCGATGAATTGGGCAAATGGATATGCCGCCAAAAGCAATCCATAAATGACGCTCGTGGATAAATGGATTCCGCCTAGGTCTGCTTCCAAACCGAAAAAAACTGCTCCTGGGATAAAAAATAGCGCAGCGAAAATAGGAATTACAATTCCGAGACCGAGTAAATCAATAAAAACTGTGAGCCAGAGCGCTACCAATGGACTATTTAGTTTCTTTAACATAGGGAGATATTATACGGACGAACCTAATACGCGTATAGCACTAAAATTATTTAGATTATTTCTTCTTTTTTTTCGAAACAAATTTTTTGATGGCTTTTTGCTTGTTTCGATTAAGAAGAAGATCTGCTGCCACACCGGCTGCCAAGCCAGCTGCCGCCGTCGCCCCCATTGTGCCGACTTTGATTGCGGCAAAACGAGCAAATTTACTTGTTTTGCTTTCACGACTTTTTTGCACCTGAGAATCACCTCCTAAGAAATAGAGATTTTCTTTTTGTTTTTTTGGGAGGCAGCCGTTATCCTGTTTGAGATAATCACCAAAGAAACAGCAAATCCAATAATAACCGCGAGCACAACTCCAGCCCCAATCGAAAGCCTAAGACCGTTTCGACCTACAGCAGACGTGAGATCTTCCACTTGAGCTGTTTTAACAGCATCGCCAGGAGTCGTCTCTACTTGAGGAGGAGCGGCTACTTTGTTTAATACTTCCACATACAACGCAACATTTTTTTCATGCGTTAGCAGTTCAATTTCGTCACCAGGATAAAGCTCCTGACGTTGAATAAATCCACCCGCATGTTCAATTTTAGTGGAATTAGGAATGTATACCTTTTGAACTTCATTCTCGCTTTCTTGAATTGAAATCAAATTTCCCTGAACCTCGATAATCGATCCGGATATTTTTTGGATATCTAACGATTGGAAATCAACCACGGCAAAAATCGATGGCGCGGTGGCCCCGACCAAAAAACCAATTGCTACGAGTGTATATCCGATTTTATTTTTTATCGCCCAAATATGGTGAGACATAGATATTCTACTTACTACTCTAGGCTACATTATACCTGCAAAAAGCAAATATTTCCCGTAGTGAAAGTTAAAACGACAAGATGAACGCACCGAGACTTTGTCTGATTTTGTATAATACAGAGTATGAAGGCTAACCGCACTCGTATAATCTCAGCTTTAGTAGTGATTTTCCTCATCATTATTGGGTTTATCTATACTTCTTCTACTGGAGTAACCCCGCATGAAGAATTTCATGTGCATGCCGCATTCCAACAATTCATTGGTGATGAACGCCAAAGTTACGCAAATGAACAATTCATGCACGTTGAACCTTGTACCTTAGACGACCATCATAATGACAGTGCTAAAACCCCCGACGAGAAAGCTCATTTACATGATCTAAATGGTGAAGTTGTCCATGTGCATGACGAGACGGCAACCTGGAATGATTTCTTTACCGGATTGGGTGTTACCCTTCCCGAAAATGCGATTGGGTACATCAATGGAGTAGAAGATAATAATTTCTTGGATGCACCTATCGAAAACTACGATCGACTTCTTATCGTTGACGAGAATACCACAGATATTGATGGTAAAATTTACAACTTACCATCTGTCGAAGATATCCGATCTGTCGAAAATGCTTCAGAGTCTTGTGGCAATTAAACAGCACACCATTCATTCAGCAGTGAGCACACGCGTCTATTTGGATACGCTATAATATTTAAAATCATGGCAAATGAAACAACCGTTAAAATTCAATTAGAAATACCTTTAGATAAGTTTATCGAGCGAATTAACAAACACGGATTTTCT
>JAGQKX010000063.1 GCA_020429905.1 candidate division WWE3 bacterium | reverse complement strand
TATGTTAGTAACTAAAGGACAACCCACCCAAAAGAATACAAAAACTACTCATCACTCCCCTACTTCTGTTGCTATGTCATCGGTTCAAAATAAAGATTATTCACAGATTATTGTCCTCCTTCCAGTCTTTATGTTTCTCATTTGGAACATTTAGATCATATCGGAGGAAGTAGTTAAAAATTTAAAAAAGAATAACAAAAAAACAACTACAAACCTCCCGAAAGGAGGTTTTTTTAGTTTGTGGCACCTTAAAATATGCACGTTACAGAATGAGATTAGACTTTCTGATCCCTATCCTGCGTTGTTGAGGGTTGATTGTAGTAGGATAACTGCAGTCACCCCTCAATAACACCTCTGTTACAACAGAGCGGGATTCCTCATTTTGGTCATTTTGGCCTGTTCTAGATAGCACCGCTATAACTAGAATGTTCTGTTTGTTTGGTAAAAACATACGTCGCAGATTGTTTTTCTGAATAAACAGTACCATTGTTGTGATCGATTTTTCGAGTCACAATGATGTCTCGTTTCTACGAGACCGCAGTTATCTGACACTATGATGCTGCGCTAAAGATGAATTTTCGAATTTTTCTTTTGAAGTGCCATTGAGGAGTGGCAATTACCCGTAACCCTGACGGTGTACATTTTCGGATGTAGGCACGTTGTCAGGTGCCGCCGTAAGGCATATTAGGGGTAATACCTTGGTAACTGATCGAGTGTCCGATCGAACCCACCTCAGTCCATTGTAGGTGCGTTGACCACTTCGTGGTTGATGAAAAGTCTTTGTACGAAGTTGTACGAAGCCGTGTGTCAAACACACGAGAAGAATAAGTGTTTAATGATTTGAAGTTAGAGGAGGTACTCGAAAATGGACGTGATGAAAGTCCTAGTTAAACCAACGGGGTTTGGCCTGAATAGCAATGGGGTCGATCCGATGGAGTTAGCGCTTGAAATGGATGGAGACATCCCTATTCCGTTGCTCCTTTTGAAGGATCTTTTTGTTGGTGGTTTTCACATCTTCACTGAAACGGAATGGTTTGGCGAATTCCTGCAGCTGTTGCTCATGATTGAGCCAACAGTTTTGCCGGTATTACCGACTTCCTGGCCTGATGGCCTGAAACAGTTGGACGCTGAATCTGTCGTGACTTGGTGCGGAAAGCAAACATGGATCGTTGATCCGATGGGATTTGTCCCTCGAGACCGATTGAATACATGTGCGCTTATCTCCACCGAGGCTCCACAAGTACGCAATAGTTGGAGTAAAGTGATTGAAGTGCGCCAGAGTGAGGTTGAATGTGAAGTATGGGTTGATGGACGTCCGCGCAGTAATTTGCCGATGTCCGAAACACGTTTCTTTATCAACCTGGGCAGACAAGTGAATGCACTCATCGCAGAAGAGTCTGTCACCCAATCCGCTCCAAAAGTCGTTCAGCCAACCCTCAAGCACGCTAAAGGTCAGCTCACGACCACATTGGCGGCAGAAATCGGTTATCTGCAAACCTTGCTGGATAACCGTCTGTTCAACTTTATCTCGCCTGATGGTCCAATTCCGAATCAGATTTTGGATATCATTATCACGCACACTGAACGTCAGGTTGAAGTAAGTGGAACAGCACAACGACAGCTACGGAGTCTTATTGGCGAGTTTGTTCGTGCCAAGGAACCTATCCTCATCACGATCAGTATGGCCATTGGTTGCCGGATTCCGAACAGCCTCAAGTACAGTGAGATGGTGCAGTTGCCAACCTTTGCCTGGCTCTATATGGCTTGGTTCTTCAAGTTCATCAACGAGAAGGTTAAGACTATTTACGAGCCTGGGATTAGAGTGGTTTTCTTCGACGAAGCTACTCTTTTTGCTGAACTCATGGAGTTGGATCCCGAAGATGTGCGACGTCATCTTTTGGCCACTCGAGCTCTAATCAAGCAAATTGGTGCTCCGATCGAAATTATCGAGATGGAGCCAAAGATGTTTGAATATGAGCAAGCTCGGCAAATTTCTGTTGGCGTAACGATCGATAAGATCTATGCCATCGCAATGAGCATGCAAGACATGACCATGGCAGAAGCCATGGATCCACTGTATGTTACCCGGGACAAAGATTGGGCGGCATTAAAGCGTCTGATTGGTCCAAAAATCTGGGATGAAGCAGAACGACGAGTGAAGGAGATCACTCAAGTTTTGGCCTGGAGAAAAAAGGCTGACCTCTTCGGGAAGATCCTTGGTCGATCTGGGGTTGACGCCTGTATTACGGATAAAGACGAGAGAATCGTGTTTGACGTAACGGCGAACGCACTGATAAACCACGGAATCCCTGTCGTTGAGCGTAAAGGTGAACGACTAGTTGTTCGAATCGTCCCGGAATATCGGGTCGAAAAAGAATATCCCAATGCCCGTCCGGTATATCTGGATGTGAGCGAACTGGGTGTCGAACAGCCGGGATTTGACAAAATCCTGTTCTATTACCTGAACGCGTAGAAGCAGTAATCACTGTAGCGTGCAACGTAGAAATGTGTAGAAGCTGCCCCGCCTGGGCAGCTTCTACACCTAATCAAGGTTAGGTAAAAAATGCTGTATACACTTGCAGCCGCGTTTCTCAAAATCGCTTTTGCATTGAGTGCGATCACACTCATCTTGACGCTGACCGCTGAAAAAGCAAAGGATAAACACTTTGTGGCGTTATTGTCAGGTATTGCAGGAGTTGGATACATGGTGGTTGTCTATGGAGATGTTATTCGGGTTGATTATCTTTGGGTTATCAATCTGTTGGCATTTATCCATTTTGGAGTGAGCACTGTTTTTTCATTCGCAAAGGATGAATCGATTGTTCAAACGACAGTAATCGAGAACAAAGCAGTACCCGCTCTAATCAAGAAACCCATCAAAAGTGTCAGATATACGTGGGAACAGGTCCCGATGAGAATCAAGATACTGACCGACCACGAGCCAAATGCTGGGTCTGATCATCAGTTTTTTGCCGACTATCGTTTACATAACGGGACATGGTTTGGCGGAACACTGGGTTTTTTGAAAGATCCGGATGGAAAATGGGAATGGCATTACACTCTTTCCGTTCCTACCAAAGGTTCGTATCAAATTTCTCTGTTAGGGCATACGTTTCCTATTGCTCGGGATAAGGTTAACGACTTTGTTATTCCTTAGTCCCTAACTAAACGAGTAGCTGTGGTTTACTAAAAATCACAGCTACCTCAAAACATATGAAACCAAAATTAATTGTTTTTGATATCGATGGAGTGTTAGTTCACTCAGACGGAATAAATAAAAAAGTAATCAGTCCAGAAATAAAAACAGCGCTAGAATCCCTATCTGAGCATGGCGTCAAATGGACGGTGATCTCTGGACGCGGATATCTCAGAGCGCTTCTCGCGCTTGATGGTCTAAGACCATCGATTCCTCTTATTGTAGAAGGTATTAAAATAGTCTCTCCTGAAGGGAAGACCCTCGTCTATCATCAGCTTGAATCAGATGTCGTGGAGTACATTGCTCCGTTAATGACGACCGAACATGTCGAATGGTCCGGATTCTGTCCGCTTAACTCAGTAAAATATGATTTCTGGACGCCGGAACAAAAATTCCGTGACTTAGTGCTTAATGAACTTGATCACATACGCGGAGAAGTCACTGAAGATCCGGAAGAGTTTGTTTATTGGCTACGAACAAAAGGAACCGGGCAATTAACCATTCAAGCGTATCATGATCTGAAATTGCCTGACTGGATTGAATGGACATATAACGAAGGGGCACATCTGGTCTATCCAAAAGGAAAAAATAAGGGAACCGCCTTAGAAGATCTCACAAACGAAATGGGGATTTCGTTAGACGATACAGCGGTTTTTGGTAATGGATTCAATGATGTCGAAATGGCTGAAATCGCTGGAACAGTTGTAGCGGTTGGAAATAGAGTCCCTCGATTGATCGAACTTTCTGATATGGCAATTGCATCACCAGACGATGTTCCGAAAGCAATTTATACGTTAATCAAGTAACATGCGTAATGACATGACACTGCTCCCCAAACTAATAATCTTCGGTCTTGATTCAGTTTTGTTACCTCCGCGTACTTCTCTCTCTGGAGATGTCCACTTATATCAACCAACAGTGGAGAAAATAGCTCTCCTCAAATCGCAAGGTGTCATAGTTACTGTAGCGACTGGCAGGGGGATCACTCGATTAAGTGAGGTTGTGGATACACTACTGCCAAACACGGCCGTCATTTGTGAAGATGTAAAGCTATACAACTATCAAGATAAAACGCTTATCTCAACTGAATGTTTTCAGCCTGAAGAAATTGACCAAATTGGGTCAATCATTCAGAGCGGCGTTGTGGAATTTTGTGGGTTTTGTCCCGAAGGAGATTCTAAATATATTTTTTGGTTTTCGGATACTGCACAAGAAGAAAAAATTACTCAGGTACTTGGATCAATCATTAAAAAATCGACGTATGATATCGATGTGTTTGTTGATCTGGCAAAAAAAGAAAAAGCTGCACATATTCCGATGAAAGTATCACAATCACCTTCGATGCCAGATGGACTTAACTGGAAATATAATCCTTCATTGCAAATGGTAGACATTGACCCTTCTGTCTGTGAATCAGGATATGGTTTGCGAAAAATCTGTGAATTTGTCGG
>JAGQKX010000062.1 GCA_020429905.1 candidate division WWE3 bacterium | reverse complement strand
TGGCTTCTGTACTGAAATCGCTGGCTTCTGAACCATTTTCTACCGAGGCGTTCCCATAGTAATAATAGATCACCATATCTCCCGCCGGGAACGTATCAAAATTTACATGCACCACAGTCGTACTGGTACCGCATCCAGAGGCTAAATAATATGGAAGTTCCACTCCCCCTGAAGTAGTAAATCGTAAATCTCCACAATCGGATTGAAACTTGGTGAGGTCTGACGTGTCTATTGCATCGCCACTTTCGAAACTAATATAGACGTTATTTTCTGCCGTTGTGTTATTCGTCACCGGTACACCAACTCGATATCCCCAGCCGTCATTCCACCAACCCGCTTGGGCGGCAGTATCAAGGGACAAAAAGAAAACTCCAACAATTAGCAAACTAAAGAGCGTTATTGCTAAAATACTGATTATTCTTTTTTGTTTGGGCATTTTTACTCTTGAGCGAAACATCATATCTTTAATAATACTGTCTCTCTCACAGTAGAAAAAGTATCAATACACCTGATGGTTACGGACTTCCTTCGTTCGGACCAAAATACGCTGCTGAACCGTAATTCATGATGTTGAGTATTTGGTTACTCGATAAGTTGTAGTTGTAAATGCGAAGATCATCAATGCTTCCATCTAACTCTCGGGCAATGGTTCCGCCAATACTCTGTGCTCCAATCCAGATCGGAGCCGTTGTGTTTTCCATCGCTGTATATCCTCCAGCATCGGTATTGGCATCATCTCGAATAACCCCATCGATATAGATATCCATTCCCGATGAAGCCCCTGATCCATCATAGGTCATGGCAACAAAGAACCATTGATTATTGGGTAAAGTGAATGAACTCGCCGAACGTCCGATATTTCCTAACGTGGAATCATCCACTAGATCGAAAGATACATGGTCTGACGAGCTTATCTCCATTCTATACTCTAGTTCTACCCCAGTAGCGTTATACTTAGAGATAACCGTCGCTAATCCATTTTCTGCTTGATCGTACTTCACCCAACCGGTAACACTAAAGGGCCGATCTGAACTATTATTGCCGAAGGAAAATTTATCGTTATCTGCAATAGCGACATACTCATCTCCCCCGTCGAGTGCAACCGACGCATTGTATTTTCCATTTCCGCCGGTATTCCACATTTCGGTTGAAGTTCCACTCTCACAGGTACCGAGGCTCGTAAACTCATTTCCTCCCGCAATATTGATCGTCCCATCACTTCCCCCACCGGTACCATCATAGGCGGTTGATCCTTGGCATTCATCAAACTGCCACCAGCTAACCGGTAACCCGCGGTTATAGTCATACGCGACTTGAGCGGAGGTTAAGGCGGCATTAAAAATCTTTACTTCATCAATTTGTCCTTCTAAATTCCCATCAAACGTAGCTTGATCCCCTACTTCAAGAGCAGATGAGTTAGTGCATTGTGTAGCTGGAATACTGGTTGTATTTTCATTTTCCAATCTGCCATTTAGATAAATCCGAATAGCCGTAGAGGGAATATAGACACCGGTAACGTGATACCATTCGCCAAGTGTCAGCTCCGAAGTATCCCCAGAAGAGACCCACGTAAGACATGTCCCTGTTGCTGCCGTCCTAAACTCGACAGTTGGTCCACTACTGCCTGTATTGGTACTTAACTCATACGATTTATTTGTCCCATCCTGTGCCTTGGAGACAATATAAAAATCTTCATTTGTATTAAATTTTACCCAAACAGAGACAGAGGTGGCTCCTGAGATATTATTTTGAGTATTACTGGCCTGAGAAAGATAATCGTCCGAGCCATCGAGATCGAGAGCACTTCCAAATCCTCGCGGTCCCTGAACCCAATCAGATTCTGTCATCGTACCATTCATAGTCATACTATTGCCAAAACCAGACTTATCAGAAACAGTTGAAGTACCCGTATTTTCGTTAAAATCTAAGTACAGCACCGGATCATTTGGTGCCCCATCGACAATATCATTTGTCTCTTGTGTTTTTGATCCAAAGTCAGCCGCGGCATTTGAATTCATATCGATCAGCACCTCTTCTGGGGTCAAGGCCGAGGTATAGAACTTTACTTCATCGATCAACCCATCAAATCCTGTAAACCCACCCGCTGTTAGACCAATACGAATCGTCTGGAAATAATCTGTCAGAGATGATGCTTGAGTGCCACTACCCTCAGGAATCCCGTTCACGTAGACGATTGCTTCTCCCCCATTGACATCTTTATCCCAGGTAGCGGCGACATGGTACCAAGTAGCTCCGGATGAATTAAGATTGGTTGTTCCGGTGGCAATCGTAGAATTATTTTCGACCAACTCCAAAACACCACTACCAATATAGAGTGCATACTGGATCTGACCCGCAGAAGAAATACCAAAAATGAAACCGTCATCGGTACCGGAAGTATCTGATTTTATCCACGCGGTAATACTAAAACGTTCAGTTGCATTGAGATGATCATAGGTGTAAGGATAATCGTCAAGTTCAATAACATCATCCCCATCAAAATCTAATGCGCTATTTACTTTTCCGTTTGCTGTCCAGGTGGGACAATCTACTCCAGCAGCTGGACACGTTGTATCACTATCCCCTAGATCTCCGACCACACCATAACTAGATGTGTCGTTTGCCGAATCACCATACATTTCATCAAAAGCCCAGTACCCTCCCTGACTGCCAATGGGACTGCCGCCTATCGGATGTCCGCCGTTCAAGTCCTCGATAATCTGTCCTGACGTACGAGCGTAGTTATATAAACGGATCTCATCCAAATATCCATTCCAATATTCCGAACCGAATTCACTTCCAATAGTGACCTCACTTGAGTTGGCAACTGCATTGACCACAAAACTATCAGAATCAACTAATTCACCATTAATATAGACATTAGCAACATCGTTTTCATCATCCACAACAATCGCAAAATGAAACCATTCCTTGCTTGATACGTAGCTGTTGATAAAAGATTGGACTCCTGTTGGGGTTCCTCCAACTTCAACACTGTATTTAATTTGGTTATATCCAATGGCTACATTGTAGGGCATATTTCCTCCGCCAAATACGTTTCCTTTAGCAATGATATGATCCCAATCATGGTTAAGATCACTGTTGTTATCATAGACCCATCCAGAAATGGTCCAACTATCAACCATATCTAAAAGATCCGAATCAGCTATAGCAATGTAGTCATTACTAGAATCAAAATCGAGCGCACTGCCAAATTTACCCCTTACCCAATCAGACTCAGTCATAGACCCGTTCATAGTACCGTTAAATCCATTACCTGAATGATCATACGTGATTGAAGTTCCGGTATTTTCATCCAATGGCCAATATCCAATTGGTCCCGGTGCAAAATTATAGAGTTTTCGGACTTCAGCGGAAGAAAGTGTCCGATTATAAATGCGTACGTCATCGATAGTTCCATTAAATTCATCATTATTATCCTGACGGCGAGCTATCAATAGCGGATCATCTCCCCCATCCGGAGTAAAAATAAACGGATCATCATCACCGCTTGGCGCTACTTCTTGTCCATCAATAAATAACCTAATCTTAACAACGGACGTTCCCTCCAAAGCGATGGTGGCCGCCACGTGATGCCACGTCCCTGTTGAAATCGCACTCGCCGCGGTTTGTTTGCCACAAGAAGTATTACTACAGCCGGTCGCTTCAGCCCCTGCTCTTTCGTTTTTGATAAAAGCTAGCGCGCCATTGGTAGCCACCATAAACGTCCATCGATCATTATCGTTGTCCCATTTCGAAATGATAGTTGCTTCATCAGCGGAGAAATCATCTCCATTGATCCAGGCAGAGAGGGTGTAGTTATCCCCCACGGTAATATCTCCCATGGTGATGGAGTCATCGCCGCCGTCACCCTCAAAGTCACATCCCCTCCCGAACTTACCCGCTACGGTACAATCGAGTGTCGCTCCCCCATCCTGGGTAGTACCATCATTGTTTGCCCCTGAATGGTCGGTGATTGTTTGTCCGTTTCCAGAAACATTGTCCTCCATCTTCCAATACCCAATGAGGTTATCTGACATCCAAGCATTATCCGGTCCGAGTTGTACTGATGCCCCATTCACTGATCCGCGTGCATTGTAGTCAGATTTAACTTGATCTTCAGATCGGACATATGGATAATATTTGACTTCATCCATAAACCCATGAAATCCTTGAGTGGTACCTGCGGTATCTGCATGACCGATAACGGTTTGTAGTGTGGAGGTCGAAGGTGCACAGGTCGTTCCTCCTGACAACGACTGGGCTACACCATCGAGATATAACTTCCAAGTTCCGCTATCTCGCTGCACTGTAAGGTGGTGCCATTTTGATTGGGTTAACGATGTGTTGGAGGTTACGGTATCGTTATTCTCACAGACGATAGAAAGCTGATCACTGTCACTATTATCGAGCCGGACATTCCAACCATCTGTTTCCCTGTCTCCGTTGAAAAATATGGTTTGATTCTCAGCGTCAGTACCGTTCCATTTGATCCAACTTGAGAACGTAAAATTATTCGTCAAAGCGGAAATCTCTCCGGTTGTGGCCACGTTAGCAGAATCTCCGTCAAACAAGAGGCACCTCCCCGAAACACACATCGATTCATCCTGCCATGTCGCACCGGTTATGGTTCCGGTATTACTCAAAACAACTGTGTAATAGACTGTAATCTCCATATGGTCTACATATGTATATTCACCAGCCGAATCTGTTGATGAAGCGAAAGC
>JAGQKX010000061.1 GCA_020429905.1 candidate division WWE3 bacterium | reverse complement strand
CCTCGCGAGTTCGATCGGTTGATCCATTATCGACAATAATAATTTCTGTTTCTTCGGAAAAATTTTGAGCGTAATCGTTGAGCGTTTGGGCAATACGATTTTCTTCATTCAACGTAGCAATAATAATAGAGAGTTTCATAACGAAATTATAGAACGCAGCTACGGCATCTTCTAGCTAGACCTGTTCAAGTTCGGTGTCTTCATTGGCAGATGAGTTTATTTCTTGCAGAAGTCGTTGGGTCAGGGCACTAATTTGTTTTACTGCCTCGGCAAGATCCTCACCAGGGCTTCCAGCGTCGGTAAGTTCAATCTCCGCCTGAAAAAAATCACGATGTCCATATTGCGTCTGAGTCAATTCCACAGAGTATGCATCCTGAGAAAAAATTGTTTTGTATTTTTCACGTTTGGAGTCAATCTCGACGGTGAGCTCTTCCATGTCCTCAACAGGTTCTTCATGAGATATACCAATCCGAAGATCCAACGGATGCCCCGCAACAGAAAAATCCGTTTTGCTCACGGGATTCTTTCGAATCGCCTCAAGGAGGTTCCCATCATCATCGATACGCACCCGTACTCCCTGAAGTGAGTATTCAGAAACCGTTTGCTCGGTCATAACTAAATTTGACTGCTTCTCTAGATACGCTTGTATTTTCTTTTGATTTTCTTCGCCCAAATTTGTATCGAAAAACTTTTTTTGATGAGCGTCATCATACTCAATCCGACCGAGTCTAATTTCTATCTCGATGTTTTGGGCAGCACTTTCACGTGCTTCCGAAATTTGTTGAAGGAGTAATTGATCAAATTCTGAAAATTTCATTAGTGACGTTATAACATCTGTTGGCTATTACTAGAAGGTTGAGAATGCCCATCACAAAACGTCGTTATGTCATGTCAAAATTTTTTCTATGTATTGATTGGGATACCAAAGAGAAAATCACCGAAGTCACGATTGAAATCCTCGAACGTTAACGGCACCGGCGGTTGGTGATAGGGAAAATCAAACGAAACGGTTTGGCACGAAGTGAAGTGTGCTTCAATCCATTTTCGGGTAGTTTCAAAATCTAATATTGGATCATTAACCGACATGGCAAAATAGGTGGAAATATTTTTCTTTTGTTCTGGGGTCCACCCTTCGGCATCAAAATCTTGGTAAACAACCTCATTAATTTGGTTGATGAGCACATCCAAAGTGTGCATGGGCAGCGTGAGGAGTCGCTCCCGAAACGTATCATCCAACCGAATGTTACCGAGGTAGCGCGTTAAGAAAACAATGATCTCGACCGTTGCCTCATGATGGGCAATCCACGTCACAAATCGCTGCATCATTGTTGATTTAAATATTCGATCTAAGATTCGCACGAGAGATATCTGAACTTTGGTATAGGTCAAGGCGCGATACGAAACACACGGCGATACTAAGATTAGACTATCGATCTTGGCCTCAAGTTGCTGCACTATCCGTAACGAGAGGATTCCTCCAAACGAAAATCCCATCACCGAAAACCTCTCTATACCAAGTGCGGCCGTTAGATCTCCTACCATGGTGGCCACTTTTTTGCTTGAGTATCCATCGACAAATGCAGTCGATTCTCCATGCCCAGGAAGTTCAAAAAAATACACGGTATATCGTTGCCCCATAAACTGGACGAGATCTTTCCAATGATGGATCTCAGAGAGGGTCGCGGGAACTAGGATAAGCGGCGGCCCTTCGCCACAACGACAATAGTGCAGATTAGTCGTGGGAAGTTGTAGGTGATGATAAGTGATTGCAGGAGGATTTTTTTTCATACCGCACTACTAAATATACAGAAAATAGTAACACAAGAAATAGATAGTAAAGAGAGATAACGATCATAGATTACTATTAATAGATGGTGGTAAAGTAGACTAGTATGGACGAAAGTATAAATAGTACTGAAAATATTAATCTCGAGGTCGAAAACAACAAACCTTCTGATCATCAAAAAGGATCAGTCGTGATCGTAGTTGTTGCGATAATCATTATTTCATTGATCGTGGTATTATTATGGTTCTTGAATAAAAGAAACCGTAACGAGGATGACATAATTCCGACCCCAACACCAACGACTGCTCCAACAGTATCTATCAGTCCAGAAATTTCGACCACAGAAACACCCACTCCTACACCAACCCTCTCAGAATCAGAGCAAGAAATTATCCTACAAGCCCAACGAACAGTCAGTGAGCCCTATGACTATTTCAAATTCTCTCTTCTAATCAACAATAGCTACAGTTTAGAATATCCAACTGTTAGCAAAGATAGGGTTGAAATTGGTAATGATTCATTCACATTTGCTGTTATCGCGCCACCTCCACACAGTGGAGGTATTCCCTTCTATTCAGAGATACCTGATTACGAATCCATTCCGAATGCTTTAAATTTGAATATTTTGAGAGTTCTACAACCTGATTCAAACAATATAACTACCTACAGCTACACCACTGAGTTTAAACTATCTGGTGAAGAGAACTGCAACGAGGAGTCGAATCCTGAAATCGCTGCTTGTGATACACGTCGAATCAAATTTACAAATAATGGGTTGGAAGGTAATTTTATCGCTGAATGTACTGTTGAAAATACGGAGAATGTTCATTATTGTGACGAGTTATTTTCATCATTGAAGATTATCCAGAAATATAATATCCCCGACTAGGTTCGTGACCCCAATAATTTCAAAAAACATATAATCAAAAGAGTGGTTTGAAAAGTTAAGGCTAAAAAAAGCTTAATTTAAAAATAAAATGATGCATGCAAAGATAGTCGTCAAGAGTGGTACACGGTAGTAGACCAAGTTGGAAAAATTGTTCTACACACCCCACCACCCAACTCATTATATAACGACACAATACAGCAAGCACTAATTTATTGACTTTTAAAAAATTTCGGAGCTATAGCATTTATAGGATGGTAATAAATCGTAAAAAAGTATCCATTCTAATAGTTTCTACTGTATTGATATTCTCTTCTGTTGCCTCGATCCCGATCATTGCTCTAGCTCAAACCTTTAACGAAGATCTTTTACTTAGCGGTACCTACCAAATTGGATTCAACAATGCTGGTGAAGCGATAAATAGCCCTAGTAATGGGTATCTTGCCATAGAAAGTCGTGGTCTAATTGAATTGTATGGAGATACGAACCATAACAGTGCAACATCCGATGGTATTTTCAAAGTATTCACAGATGATGTTTTTGGTGGATCACCAATTCAGTTAATAGAAATTCAAAGGGATGGAAAAGTAGGAATTGGAACTGCTTCTCCAACAAATCTTCTTACTGTCCAAGGTGGAGATATTGATCTTAGAGAAACAGATGGAGGATATTCAGCAGTATATCTTGATGCTGAAGCGACTGTTGGATCTATTAGTGTTTACAAAGCTAACACAGAAAATATTCGTCTGTATGGTGGAGACGCCGTTGACAGCAAATCGTATATTATGAGCGATAAATTTGGCTTAGGCACAAATAATCCGCAATATGACTTAGATGTATATGGTAATGTTCATTTTCAGAACGTTAATAACACCGGAAAAATTTTCTTAGGCCAGTCTAATGCACTGATCATGGCTGAAAGTAACGGAGATATATGCATTGGGGATTGTGACTAAAACTAAAAATGCCAACCAAACATGAAGCCAAAATCTGTTCTCAAAAACTTATCTAGAATAATCCCATTTTTACTAATAATCTTAATCTTTTGTTTCTCGATTGCCTTCGTCTATTCCCAATCATTAGAGACTAAACCAGACGCTGTCGTGATTGACGAAAACGAAGCATCACTTAGAAAAGCAGCAGAGAAAAAAATTGCAGGGATGGGTTTGGTTCCTGAAGGATATACAGATTTTATCGTTGGGAAAGTAAGAATTCTAGATGATTGGGCTCGAGTATATTTCTATAGCACAGATAATCACCCTCCTGAAAAATATGATCTTATAGATTCTGTTACGTATTCTGCGATTGCCTATAAACAAACTTCGAGTAGTTGGACGGTAGTTTTAGAGACAGAAGAAGACTTTTCAAAAATACTGAATCAAGCACCCGTAGACTTGGTATCAAGAGACTTCAAGGAAACATTTTTAACTGCGTTTGAGGCTAATAATACCGGAGAAGGGTCATATCTAAGTGAAACTACGGATGAGTATCATGTTCCTGGTTTACCATATCCCGCAGGTACTGGATGGACATATAATCAAGGACCACACGGTTGTGGTACCACACTTTGCGCATTAGATTTTGGTACGCCAAACGGTACATCAACAATGGTGAAGGCAGCTGAGGATGGGACGATAACATACGTTGGGGACACTTGTGTCAAAGTTAAACGAGACAACAGTAGCTTTGAAATTTTATATCAGCATATAGACCCTGAAGATGAATTAGATGAGGATGATAAAGTTGATCTTGGCGAGGATCTTGGAATGTCCATAGGATATACAGGAAGCGGACCGTGCTCAGGTTTGAATGGAGGTGGACAACGTTCATATTCAAATGAATAATATTGCGTTAGACGGAAAATCTTTTAATGGATGGGTTGTAGATGGAACCGATCTTAAAAAAGAAGGTGTAACGCGTACCCCGAACACATCTTATGATTCTCCAACTGTTCCCCATGGTGATTGGGTGTTGGCTCAGGGCGAGGATTACGATATCTACTTCCCTGGTGAGGCTCATATACCCAGAAATGTTATTATTAAAAATAACTCCGAGCTTAAACTTGGCGATAAAGCCAAACTGAATATAAATTTTTCTGACTATAAACTA
>JAGQKX010000060.1 GCA_020429905.1 candidate division WWE3 bacterium | reverse complement strand
AGCCGATACGAGTGGTTATAGCAATCACGGAACAATAGTGATAACAGGTACAGGGACTAATCAATCCCTGGGTACCTGTGGAAGTGGGACAGGGACTGAAGCGTGGAATAACGGCACGACTGGAAAGCGCAATGCCAGTATTTATCTGGATGGGGGAGATGAATATGTTGATTTGGCTGATCAGCCAGAGTTTTCCTTTACAGACGGATCCGGTACGGATCTTCCTTTCTCGTTATCTTTTTGGATTAAGAATAGTACTAATGCCTACATCATCAGCAAACGACAAGTTGGTGGTGTGAATGAATACAGTGTAAGTACGGATTCTTCGCGGTTAGTTACTTTTGAATTAGTAGCTTCTTCGGGTGCGTATATTAACACCAAAACTGATGCAGGATATCCCACGAGCACATGGACACTGGTGACCGTCACCTATGACGGCTCAGAGACCAGTGCCGGAATGAATATTTATTTCAACGGAGTTCTTCAGGCATCGACAGATGGAGGAGCGGGGGGCTATACTGGTATGTCAGATACAACTGCAAAATTAACCCTCGGTGGTCGACTAGATACAGGGACAACACTCTATAACGACATGAACGGTTATATTGACGATTTTAGAATTTACAATTATGAGCTTTCACAAGCTCAAGTCAATCGGGTGTTGAGCAATGGCGCGGTTCGCTTTGGGCCTACCGAAGGATCGCCTTAATCTATGTTTTTCGTTAATACATATAAAAAGCCGTCGTATAGGAGAATATTTAGTTCTTTAGCAATATTAATGCTTACTATGCTAACGGTGGGAATGTTTTATTTACACCTGAGCACAGAGGTCGCTGCTGGTTGGTTTAATGATGGATGGTCATTTAGAAAACGCTTAACGATTAATGAATCACAAATTCCAGGCTCAACTGCTTTAACCGATTTTCCCGTTCTGGTGAGTTTGTCCTCAGATAGTGATCTTTCTGCCGGAGCGCAGTCTGACGGAGACGATATTATTTTTGTGCTTGATAACGGAAGTCGATTGGAGCATGAAATCGAATATTATAGTGCCGGGACGCTTGTCGCTTGGGTAAAAATCCCGTCCCTCTCTGCCACTACTAATACGACCATCTTCATGTATTACGGAAATCCTTCCGTCGGAAGTCAGGAGAGCACGGTTGATGTTTGGTCGAACAACTTTCAGGGCGTATGGCATATGGCAGAAGATCCTTCTATTTCAACAGACGGAGATTGTGGAGGCGGGAGCAAAGAGCTTTGTGATTCAACTAGAAATAATAATGACGGCGATACTAATGGCAGTATGGCATCCAATCAACGGGAAGCGGCCAAGGTTGGCTATGGAATCCATACCGATGGAGTTGACGATTATTATACTGTTACGGATTCTCCAACTTTCGATATCGGTACGGGTAATATGACACTTTCGTTGTGGTTTTATACGGACCAGACTGAAGATAATGGGCTGCTGACGCACTCCAATGCAATGTCGGCAACAGATGGCTGGTGGCTCACCATGTTTGGCGACGGCCGAATTAATTATTCAATGGATGATACAGATTACACGACGAGCTCTGGTGCCTGGTCGTCGACAACTTGGACTAATCTCGTTGTGACTAAGGTTGGTACTGTGATGACCTATTATAAAAACGGAGCGTATTTAACGTCGATTGATAATGGCGTGAATATTAATAATTCTGACGGTAATTTTGAAATTGGAAGAGAGCACAACACGTACCTGACAAATATGTTTGATGGACTGTTAGATGAAGTGCGATTTATCAATACCAATCGATCGGCTGATTGGATTACTGCGGAATATAATAATCAAAATGCGCCAGGAACGTTCTTTTCGACCGGTACTCAAGAAAAAGGCCCCGGCCCGATTGCGTATTGGTCGTTTGATGAAACAAGTAACCTGAGCTGCTCGGCTAACCTTCGGGCTGGACTCATGGGATATTGGCGTTTCGATGAAAGCACCGGTAACTCATGTGCGAGTGGAGATGATGCGTGTGATTCATCGGGATTTGGCAATGATGGGGTTTGGCAGGGTGATATGACAAGCACCTCAACCAGCGTGATGGGGAACGCCATCGCGATGGATGCGTCACTGGATTATCTGACGGTGGCTGATTCGTCAGATTTGGACATACCGGCAAACGGGGACATCAGTATGTCGATCTGGTTTAAGACGGCGTCGTCAGATGATGCCTTAAACTTAATTTATAAAGGAGCCGGCCTGGCGAATGAATATAATATCTGGGTCGGATATGGCTCCATCAGGTCAACGATTCATGATGACTATACTGGTTTGACGACATGGACGTCCAATGCTGGGTCGCTTCGGGATGATCAATGGCACCACGTAGTCATGACCTTCGACCGAACCAGCGGCGAAGCGATTTATTATATTGATGGCGTCTTTGACAGCAGTGTAATCGGAGATCCATCAGACGGGGTCATAGGTAGTTCATCAGATTTTTATATTGGGGATGATCTTTTTGATGGAGAGATAGATGACACTGGGGTTTGGAACCGCGTCTTGACAGAACAGGAGGCAATGGCTCTGTATAATTCTGGCACAGGTAATACAGTATTACCAGACGTGTGTGATCATAGTTCCAACCAAAGACACGCCAATTTTGTGGTGGATACCTCAGTTCAGCCAACCAGACAAACAAGTGACATGTGTCCTACCGAAGGATGTCTTAAGTTTGATGGGACTGATGATTATGTTCGTATTGCTGATTTATTAGGCGACTCGACGAACATTACGCTCAGCGCATGGATGAAAACGCACACACCCGATAGTTCTGGTGCAGATATTATCTCTTTGGGCGATCACGTCGTACTTCGATTAAATAGCTCGGGACAACTCAATGGAGTTTTTTATGATGGATCCTGGAGGACCACCAGCGCCACGCAGGTTTTGACGGATGGACAATGGCACCACGTAGCATTTACTTATGATGATACGAATGATGTGCAATATCTGTATCTTGATGGTGTGCAAATTGCCACTTCCTCATATACCGGCTCAATTACGTATTCTGGTCTCGGGAGTAATACATATATCGGAACCCATGGTAACGGAAACGGTTCATATGATTTCAACGGTTTTATCGATGAAGTAAAGGTATATCCCTATGCGCGTTCTGAAGATCAGATAAAAACAGATGCGATTCGGGGTGCTGGCGCCGAAGGATCTGGGGTGGTTTTTGGTGAAGAACACAAAAACACCATTAGTGATGGATTAGTAGGTTACTGGCCCATGGATGAAATAGCTGCGGATAGTTGCCCAACGGCAGGTGACGATAGTTGTGATTTTTCAGGAAATGGTAATGGAGGAGTTTGGACGAATAATGCCACGAGTGTACAGATACCCGGAAAATTTGGAAATGGTGTACTGTTTGACGGAACCAATGACGATGTGGATATGGGGAATGTAAGTGCGCTAGATTTTGCCGATGGTGAAGACTTCTCTATCAGTGCCTGGATTTATCCGACGGATGCCGGTGGAGCAACTCAGAATGAAATCGCAACCAAATTTAATAGTGGTAGCTCGGCAGGATATTCACTAACTTATGATGAGACAAATGGTCAGCTGGAGTTCTACGTGAGAGATGGCACGGATACACTTTTCATTGGAAGCGCCAGTGAAACAGTCTTGGAAAACACCTCTACCTTTGTTACAGCGGTTTTTGACGACGATGATCCTGATCGGACGACCATCTATATTAACGGCGTAGATGCGAAATCTTCGACTTCAGGTACTTTATCCGATATTGGCTCACCCTCGAATGCGATCAATTTTTATGTGGGAAGAGATGGGGCGGGTAATAACGATTTTGGTGGAATAGTTGATGATTTACGTGTTTACAATCGGGCACTTTCAAGCTCTGATGTTACCTACCTTTTTAATTGGGCTCCCGGACCAGTCATGTATTATCCATTTGATGAAAATGGTGGGACTGCACAGGTGACTGATATGTCATCCGCCGCAACTCAGGTCAACGGCACCATGAATAATTTTGAAAAAGCTGATTGGATTGACGGGAAGTTTGGTAGTGCGCTCAATTTTGATGGAACAGCCGGTGGATCGGAGTATATTGATCTGGGTATCCCAAATGTTTGGGGTGGGATAACTATTAGCACCTGGTTTAAACTTGATAATCAGACGAATGGAGAAGATCCTCGATTTATCTCTAAGGCTGGTGGATCATTAGAGAATAATCATCTTTGGATGTTAGGGGCGACTGATGATACGGGGACTGGTGATTTTCTCTTACGAGCGCGTATCTCTGGTTCAGGATCCACGACGACTGTTATAGGAACTCACGATTATCTTAACGATGGACAATGGTATCACGCTGCGGTGACCTATAACGCGGCTACCATTAACTTATATCTTGATGGTGCATTGGTTGGCACGGGATCAGCGAGTGGGGTGGTTGATGATTCGGGTTCATGGGGCGCGAATATTGGTAGAAATCCAGGAAGTAACGATAACTATTTTGAAGGCGCACTTGATGACCTAAGAATCTATAACTACGCCCGCACATCAGCTCAATTGACAGAGGATATGAATGGCGGACATCCACTCGGTGGCAGCCCAATCGGGAGCCAAGTCAGCCGTTGGAAGTTTGATAATAACTACGGTGACATTGCGTATGATACGGTTGGATCTAACAACGGTGATCTGGCCGGATCAGGTACAACGTGTCCACAGTCAGGTGATTCGGCTTGTCCAGTTTGGACTACTTCAGGGAAAATATCCAATGCGCTTGATTTTGAAAATTCCGACACGACCAAAGATTATG
>JAGQKX010000005.1 GCA_020429905.1 candidate division WWE3 bacterium | reverse complement strand
TCATCCCTCATGTAGGAAAAGTCACCGAACAAGGTTCGCAGAGTTTTTTGGAACCCGTCTACCGCCTCTTTGGGCAAGAAAAAAATGTCGATACCAGCTATTCGGATAAACAGCTTGAAGACGCGCAAAAAGTTTTCGCCCAAAGAACGAAAGAACTTGTTTGGCAATTTAGACGATTGGGAATTGGCGTAAAGCAGCTAACCACAGAAGAACTTATTCGGTTGTTTTATCATATCTATAATCCGGAAGCCGGACAGAATGATGCAATGAGAGACGATATTTTGGGCTATACCTCAACCATGGTTAAACCAAATATCGCTTAAAAGAGAACATTTATTTAGAAGATAAATAAACCCAAATTTATGGCCAACCCATTAGCGGGATTACAAAAATTAGTTGACAAGGTGCTTCCGATGCCAAAATCCGCGCAAGAAAAAGCCGCCGCCGAGGCTCAAGCAAACGGGAGCAAAGACCAGTCTCAAGAAGAAAAAGACAAAATTGCTGCCCAAAACGAAGAAGCAAGAAAAAAGGCTGAACAATTTGCTCAAGGTCTTTTGACCATCAGGGACCTTATTTCCCCTTCGGGAATGGAACACGATTTTGCGTACTTTCGCATCGGGAAAACATTCTATCGGACGTTTTTTATCGCCGGATACCCTCGAGAAGTAGGGGCCAACTGGCTATCCCCGCTGATCAATTTTCCACATGCCCTTGATATCACGATGTACTACTACCCCGTTGACGCACGACAAGTGCTGAATAACCTGCGTCGAAAAATAACCGAAATGGAAACCGAACTGAATATCGAGCAACAGCAAGGACGCATTCTCGATCCTGGGGTACAACTTGCCCTCCAAGATGCACGAGCTCTCCAAGAAGAGCTGGTGGCGGAACGAGAACGGTTTTTTCAATTTGGTCTATACATTACTCTCCCTGCTGACTCAGTTGAAGAGTTAGACCTTATTGCTAAACAACTTGAATCAGTATTGGGATCCGTGCTTCTCATCCCTCGTGCTGCAACGCTACAAATGGAAGATGGATTTAGGTCCACCCTCCCATACTTTCAAGACACGATACAAATCTACCGAAACATGGATACAACATCTATTGCTACTACTTTTCCGTTTACTTCATCCAGTTTGACCTCAGAAACGGGAATTTTATACGGAATCAACGAACACAACGCGAGTTTAATCATCTTTGATCGGTTTTCTTTGGCCAATGCGAACATGGTGGTTTTCGCTAAGTCAGGTGCTGGTAAATCTTATTTCGTAAAACTTGAGGCGCTCCGGTCACTCATGTTAGGTACAGAAGTCATCATTATCGACCCAGAAAACGAGTATAAAATGATGGCCGAAGCTATTGGCGGTGAATATGTAGCACTCGACTTTAACTCAGATAGCAAAATTAATCCGTTCGATTTATCCCAAGTTTATGAAGAAGGAGAAGACGAATTGGGACTCAAAATTTTAACATTACATTCACTTTTGAAAGTTATGCTTGGAGAGATGAATGCGACTGAAGAAGCGATTATTGACCGCGCACTCATCGAAACGTACCGACTTAAAGGTATAACTCAAGATCCAGAAACACAAAAATTAGAACCGCCTTTGCTGGAAGACTTGTATAAAGTATTGCTCGGAATGGAAGAATCAGATGCCAAAGTTCTTGCCGACCGTTTCCAAAAATATGTTGTTGGTTCAGCAAGAGGATTATTCGATAGTCAAACAAATGTAGACATCCATAATACCTTTACCGTTTTTGGCATCAGAGATCTTGAAGACAGTATCCGTCCGGTCGGAATGTTTATGATTCTTGATTATATCTGGACACGAGTTCGCCGAGACAGACGTCGACGAGTGCTGATCGTTGATGAGGCGTGGTTCATGATGAAACATCCTGATAGCGCAAACTTCTTACATAGCATTGCTAAGCGTGGAAGAAAATATTATCTAGGACTGACGACGATTACCCAAGACGTCGAAGACTTTTTGACCACAGACAAAGGTAAAGCTGTAGTCACAAACGCCTCCATTCAGATGTTGTTTAAACAATCAGTAACGGCGATTGATCGGCTAACCGAAGTATTCTTCCTTTCTGAAGGTGAACGCAATCTTCTCTTGTCAGCTAACGTCGGTGAAGGACTCTTTTTCGCCGGTGAATCGCATGTCGCAATGCAGGTCATCGCATCACAAGAGGAACATGAACTCGTCACGACAAACCCCGCAGAACTTGCCGCAATAGAACGAGCCAAAGAGCAAGCGGAAATCGGAGACGAAGAAGTATATGCTACTGATGATAACGAAGAATACCAATTCGCGACCTCTACAGATCAAATCCAGGAAGAGGAAGTCCAAGCAGAAACCGCCACCGCTGGTGGTGTTGAACTGCAAGAAGATACTGAAGCCGAGGCCCAACAGGTGCTTCCTCCAGAGCTTTCTCAACCTGCCGTTCCTCAAGAGCAAGAGCAAAACACTGCTCAACAATTCGAAAACGATGCCCCACAGGCATATCAAATTGATGACACCACCGTCGAACAAGCCTCCCCGACCGAGCTGACAGCTGATATGTTAGATCAGCCAGCCCAGGCACCAGTCGAACAATCACCGCCTGAAGCAACAGGGCAAATCGACACAGAAGAGCAACCGGAAGGAACGATTGACCCCAATGTCCCTAATAATCCAAATATTGACGGTACCACACAAAATACCGGAGGTTAAATATGTGACTGCTTTGTTTTAGATCAAATCAGCGTATATAATGTCGCCATGCCAAAAAAATATAAGAAAAAACTTGATTATTCCTTTACCCAGGGCGTATATCCAACCATCGAACTGCTCACGCACAAACCAGAGGCAGTACAACAGGTTTTTATTCACCCAAACAGCACCAAAAATTCTGGGATCGATAAGATAAAACACCTGTGCAGAAAAAATAGAATTCGGCTTGAACAGACTGTGCAGATTTTTAATCGACTGAAATCACCCCAAAATACCTATGCGATCGCGTTTTTTGACAAATATACTGAATCCTTAAGTGCAACCGAAGATCATGTACTCTTAATGCAGCCAAGTGATATGGGAAACATCGGAACGACCATTCGTACAATGCTCGGATTTGGATGTAATCAATTAGCAATTATTCGTCCTGCGGTTGATGTGTTTCATCCCAAAGCTGTACGCGCTTCAATGGGAGCATTATTTCAGATACAGGTCCAATATTTTGAGTCTTTTCGGGAGTATCGAGAACAATTTCAAGATCATCATCTGTATTTTTATACGCTTGAAGATGGGAACGATAGTGAATCAGCGAAAATGCAAACACCAGCCACATATGTGTTTGGCAACGAAGGGGAAGGTATTCCCCACATGTATCTTGAAGAAGGAACGGCTGTACAAATTCCCTTTGAAACCCAAAAAATTGACTCTCTCAACTTGTCAGTAGCGATTGGAATTGCCCTTCACCAACGATACATTCAGAAAACGTCCTAATTATCTCAGGATTAGAAATCTATTTTTACCATATGTATCGGTAATAATCTGAGCAGTGAAAATTTGTGGAATAGCGAATTTCTCAATTGTATGCGTTTCATCTATTTCTAAAATAATCATTCTCGGTTTAGACGATAAATCTCCCAATTGTGAGAGCAACATGTTTATCAGATGAGAACCATCTTCACCACCATCAAGCGCCAACAGCGGTTCATAGTCGACCACCGGCTCAGGCAGTGTCTCAATACGCCCAGAAGGGACATACGGTAAATTGGCAACTAAAATATCAGGAACCTCGCTCAGGTTTTCTAATAATGATTTCTCCTCCAAGGTGATGCACTTCGCCAATTCTGCTGGGACAAGCGTTTGGATGTTTTCTCGGGCAATTTCCAACGCCTCAGATGAGATATCTCTCAGAATTAATCTCGAAATAATTTTTCGATCCAGTAGCTCTAAAAAAATGCTCAACCCGATGCTGCCAGAACCCGTTCCCACATCCATTATACAGAGCGGTTTGTTTTCAACGGCGACCTCCTGTAAGACAAGATCAATCATTTTTTCCGATTCTTCGCGTGGAATGAGTGTTGCCGGAGAGACGAAAAAATCTCGACCATAAAATTCTGCGATACCCGTAATATATTCCACGGGCATCTCAGCATAGTGGTCAATATCATCGATTGATATGCCGTGCTTTTGTAAATGCCGAATTTCAAATTCAGATAATATTCGTTCACTCATATGTGAGCTATTTATTGTGGTAATTCTATCAACTGTGTATCGTTTTTTTCTAAAACACTATTCACTCCTTCGTATTGTGCATTCGTCGTCGTAATAAACGTTTGGTAGCGACTCGCTACACTGACAACTTGCTTTTGATGCTCTGTATCAAGTTCAGAAAAAACGTCATCTAGCAACCAGATCGGCTTATTGAGACAATAGCGTTCCAAAAGATCAAGAGCCGCAAATTGAACATTAATTACCGACATCCGTTGTTGTCCCCGAGAGGCATACGTGCCAATATCAATCGGTCGGTCGGTACGATTAGGAAATGTAACCAGCATACCCCAATCATCTCGCTGCGGTCCCATTAACGTAAACCCAACCATCTTTTCTTTTTCTCTAAGTTCTTCCCATTTATCCCTCAAAAAATCTTCTATCTCGCGTGCATGTGAAGCCAAATTTTCTTCAAGCGTTCCCGATTCGGGTAATAGCGGAAGAACTTTGCGTGGACTGGCGAGATAGTTAAAAGTACCCTCCAAGGCATACAGGGTTTCTAACGCTCTGATCAACCAGTTTCTGCCGATTAATAGCACGGCGGCAGATTGTGACAAATCGGCCTCCCAAATCGGCAATTGACTAAACTGTTGATGACGTAAGGCAGCATTTCGTTGTTTTAGTGCACGATGATAGGTACTCCACCGGTTCGCATATTCGGGAGAAATAAAAAACAAGAGTGCATCAAGAAACTTTCGGCGGGTTGCCGGGTCTCCGCGAAACAAATTTACTTCTGAAGGAGAAAACGTCAGCGTGGTAATCTTATCTCTCACCAAAGATTGTTTTGCCTCAACAGTGTTGACCAAAAATCTAGCTCGATTTGCCTGGACAACACACCGGATTTTGGTCGGATCGTTGGAATTAGTAAGAATATCGATCGCCGCAAATTTTTCTCCCCATTTAACCACCTCGGTGATTTTTCCGTACCGGTGCCAAGTACTCCCGGAGGCAAGCGATATTGCTTCCACCAAGTTCGTTTTACCAATCCCATTAACGCCAGAAATGACCGTTATCTGTGGAAGATCGTGTAAAGAATATTCAGAAAAATTTCGGAAATTGGTCAAGACAATATTTTTTATCATGTTGAAGATTTTAGCGATTAAATATCTTTGATAAATCCACCGTTAACCCACCCCTCAGTTCCATCGAGAAGGCGAATTTTGTGCCAGTCGGCTTGAGTCTCTAACCAGAGATATCGTTCACCTGGATACACCGCTCCAATGAGCGTACTAGCAAATGATGGTGTTTCGCGAACATTTAAGAACCCTGTAGGAGTATCGGTTATTTCAATCCCCTTGCCCGCTCCCGTCACTTCAATGGGCACAGAAATCGTGGGGTTTCTCATCTGGACATCATCTTGAATCAAAACAAAGTCCTGTGTATAGGTGATGGGATATGATGGCGCCTTGAGCGGAATAAAGGCACTTGTTTCGGCTCCCGGCAAGACAATCGGATCAGTTAATTTTGAGGCTATTTCAGGCGATTCCCACAAATCTGGGTGATAGACATCTGCCCTGACGGATCCGACCGCCTTAAATTTAACGGCATGCGCGTCATCAGTTTTCCACGTGGACCACCCGGTATTTTTTAGTGTTACTTCGTATTCAGAGACTTCCTCGGTCGTAAGTTTTTTGGTGACCAGATCTGAAGATACTTCTCCGTAGGTCCCGGGTTCATCAGTAATAAATGCAGAAATAAAATTCAGCGCTTTTTGTTGCTCAGGTGAAACATCAGCACCGAGAATAAGGATCGGACACTTTGAACCATCTGACGTAATCCCTGATAAGCCAAGCGACGAAAAATCAAAATCCCAGATACCCATACCTTCATAAATATGCCCATCTTCTGTAACCACAAACCCAAACGGTAACCTAAATGTGCTCTGTTTTTTTACAAAAAGTGCTTCCAATGTCCGTAATGTTTCATCATCCTCAGTCATCGTAGGGAGTGCCATCTGATAGACATCGATAAATTTCCATTCCTTGGTCAATAGTTTGGCAGCTGGAATAGCCAAATATTGATCCTGCCAATCCCACCGCCGAGCGATGGGTAACTGCAATTGGAGTGTTGGTTCAATGGTTAACCCACTCACGTGTTGTACAGATCGTACATAATCAAAAAATAGCTGAATATGCACTTCGAAGCCAGTTTTCTTAGGAATATCTAATGATAACGAAATGTTTGAATATAAATCACTGGCAGTGGCAATGTCATACGTCCCTTCCGAAACATCCGTTAAAATTACTGGAAAATCTGTGTACTGTGTGCCATTAACAGTAACCGGAACAGTATTTGGATCCATAAAGATACTCGAGATGTCATTACCATTAGAAGAAAAAGTACGTATTAATCCAATACCGCTAATATGATCGCTTGATGTTGATTGGATGACAATTTGGAGTGAATCACCCGAGGACACCTCAATTTCATCTCGCCACCAAATGGAAAGGTCCTCTTCCCCTTCAACAGTATAGAGCGAAAAGGTATGTGAACCAGGACTTACCGATATCTGTTCGAGAGGAAGTGTCCCGATCAGTCGATTATCGATATACAAGATGAGTGGTGAATCAGTATCAGTAATATTAAGAATAGCATCAGGTTTTGGAATAAGTAATCGGAGCGATGACGACTGAACAAAAATAATCAAAAGCGGTATGACCACCCCGATAAGGAGAAATATTTTTTTCATTACGATGAACGATCAAGGCGAATAGGCATTATGACCTGCCGAATTTGTTCGTTGTCTTGCGAGGTCGCGGGGACAAGAAGTGCAGGTGAATCTGCCGCGTGCATTTGCAGGCGAACTTGGTCCGAATCCAAACCTGATAATGCATCCAGCAGGTAGTTCGCATTGAAGGCAGTTTCTAGCGACTCTCCCTCTATTGATACTGGTAAGGTTGTTTCTTGACGTCCAAGCTCATTGCTTTCGGCTTCTAAGGTGACTGTTTGTGCCTGCTGATTGATAGCCATCTTGATGGTATTGCTCTGTGAATGGGCAAAAATAGCCGCTGTTTTGATACCTTGAACCATCGCATCATGATCGAAATCAACTGTTGTCGTTATATCCGTCGGAATAATATTTTGGTACTGCGGAAAATCAGCCTCTAATAATCGAGCATAAATATGCAGATCTGAGGTGGTAAATACTACTTGATTCTTATCCTGAGTTAATTTCATTTCCCACAGCTCATCTCCTTCAGATCCAGCACTAAACTGACCGACTTCTTTTAGCATTTTTGCTGGGATGATTAATTCAAAAGATTCGGCTGGTGGCAGCGCATTAAGTATTTCCCATCCCACCGTGACCTCGGCCAAGCGGAATCCGTCAGTTGCAGCCATAATGAGTCCGTCACTTGTACCGCGACACAATACACCTGTTAACACGGGACGCGCTTCGTTAGTCGCGGCCGCATAGAGAATTTTTTTCAACAAGGACTGTAATTTAAATGGAGAAAGTCTGAGCAATGATTCTTCTGAGATAAGTGGAAATCCCGGAAAATCTTCTGAAGGCATGGTAACGAATGATGCTTTGGTAGTCGCACCGGTGACATGAAGCTGGTTATCCGATTCTGAGAGGGTTAATTTTTCCGGAGACAGACTTTGAATATAGTTCTGAAACAATCCCGTAGCAACCGTCAATGAGCCTTCATCGTCAACCTTACCCCCTACCCACAATTCGAGCGAAACCTCTAGGTTCGTGCTCGCAATTTTGAGCCGTCCGTTATCAGTTGAAATAAGGGTATTAGAAAGGATTGGCAATGTCGTTTTTGACGAAGAAACCCTATTCGTAAGGGCAAAAGCAGTTGCCAATTTTTCTTGTAAGACTTCAGCTTTCATGTTGTGAAGTGTATCATATTTGGCCGATAGGATCGAGATTGTAATCACCCATCACCTATACTTAATTTGGCAAAAAGTTATAATAAAACAACAGTTGAGACCAAAACACTAGACGACCACCTGATCAACATGGAAAATGTATTCTCCACCAAATTTCGCCGCTATCTTCCGTCGCCAGCGATTATTGTCGCCCTTTCTGTCTTGATTATCTTGGCGGGGCAGGTACGTTTTATCCAAGATGATGCCTTTATTTCATTTCGGTATGCACACAACTTGGCGCAGGGTAATGGACTGGTTTGGAATATCGGAGAGCACGTAGAAGGATATACGAGTTTTTTGTGGGTCATAATTATGAGTATCCCCCATTTTCTAGGGATTAATGTCGAACTATTTTCGTATCTGGTCGGACTAAGTTTTTTTGCCGGTGCACTCTATATTTTTGACCGGATAATGAATGAACGCGGTTTTTCGATTTGGCAAAAATGTCTCGGATTTTTGGTCCTGGGGACTAACTATGTTTTTTTGTCGTATGCCACCAGTGGCATGGAAACAATGTTGGTAACGCTATGGATAACCTTACTTCTGTTGATTGTGGTTCTAACCGAACATACACCTCAAGAATCCCAATACTACATCGTTTTCTCTCTTGTTCTGTGCCTAGCATTACTCACGAGACTTGATGCCGCAATTGTCGCCTTTCCAATGATCATAATGATGGCCATACGTTTCCACCGATATCAAAAATTGGCGGACACGCCGACATTCTTAAAAATGATGATACCTTGGATGTTTTTTGGCATCTGGTTTGTATGGAAAGTTCAATACTACGGCCATCTTTTACCTAATACCTTTGCCGTGAAAGCTGCTACCATCACCTCTTATCGTCAAGGATTTATTTACGTATTACTTTTTGTTGTTGGAAATATCGCGTTCGCCCTTATCTATAGATTGATACACACATTATCGTCTCGAAAAATGCCAAACCGTTTCGCCCTTGTTCTCGGTAGTTCCATCATTCTGCAAATGGTCTACCTCATTTATGTAGGAGGAGATTTTATGGACCTGAGAATGTTTGTGGTGATTATGCCATTGTGTACGTTACTATTTTTGGACACCGCAAAAACAAAACCACTGGTCTTTCTCATTACGGTTTGGCTTTTGGTAGCCAACCAAATTGCTGGCCGTCTGCTGGCAGATTCACGAACAGATTTATTAAGTTACACAGGCGTCGACACCATTTTTGCTCTAGAACAGTATATTCATGGCGCAGATCATCAGTGGGAATATCTCGGCACCACTATTGGCGAAACGCTTGACCACGACCCATCAGTATCCCTCGCTGTTGGACCAATAGGCGCCATCGGATATTTTTCTGAAACGACGGTTATCGATATGCACGGACTAACTGATGATTGGGTGGCGCACCAGGGAATTATTTGGAGTACCCGACCTGGACACCAGCGAGTGGCTCCATTATCTTACCTGCAAGATCGAAAGGTAAATTTGATTATCGGATTCCCGCATGTATTGGATCACGCTTCAATTCCCAAAGAATTGGCTCGGGTATACGAATTTATCTGGTTTATACCTGTGGAACAACTAGCCCAGCTTCCGCCGCAAACAACAATAGTCCGCATTCCGCTACAGTATGAAAAATATGCATATGCTCTGTATTTGACGCCTCATCCAAGCATTGATCAAGCGATTAAGACAGGCTTATGGACATCTGAACCACTCGCAAAACTATTCTCAAAAAATTAGCCCATAGTGTTGATTTTTCCCTCCACCTCACGTATAATTTCGACAAATTTTTCTAGCCGGACCTCGGTCTAGCTAAAAAATGTTCCTTAACAACTAATTCAGGCACAAATCCCTACGCGGGATGAATTTACTTGTAGGAACAATTTTTTCTTTTTTGTGCCTACTCAATAAGAGACTTGGTCACCTCTTAACGAGTTGCAAACTCGTGGTGTACGAGTGGATCTTCTCTTCAGAGAATTTCTTCTTAAACAACACCAAACACACGAACAGCCCATCGCTCTTGGCTGTAACCGTCTAGCGGGTGTGTTTTTTATCCAGAGCCATGACAATTCTACATAAGGAGAACGTCATGAACAGTAACTCGTTTTCAATAACGACAACTGTAACCGAAGCAGATAAAGGTGGTTTTGCGTTTGAATACGAAGGAACCAAACTGCGTTTCAGTTACAAAAAAGTGGATCTTCCTATTTATCATGGATACATAGTTACTCGCCTCTACAAGGGTGAGGTTATCGTCTTCACAAACGATAGTGAGGATCCAATGTATGAGGCAACGGTTGAAATTCCAGCCGCCCAAGCTTTCTGCGCGCACGTGTACCAGATGCAAACATTGCTGAAAGAAGCGTTGGACCTTGAGACGGCACGGAAGCTCTATTCCCTTCTTGAAGGGCTAAACCCACTCATTCGGGAGATGGTAAGCGCTCGCGCGTCCTTGTTAGGAAAACGAAAAAAATCTATACGTGATAAAACAAAGCACGCCTTAGGTCTTACGTCTTCCAAACTAGGAACACTCAACAGGTTTCACTTTGACAATGTCCGACCACAAACCGCAATACGCACCGCCAAGAGTTATCTTGGCGATTGTATGCCAAAGTTAAGTTGGGTTTTTGTCATCGAGATGGTTTTAGAGATGATCAATCACATCTTAGAGAACCGCCTCGACGAACTTGTTGACGATCAAGAACTAGAACTTCGAAGCCTTGCTCAAGAAATTGAAGCCAGAATCGAAAAGATCGCCGAGAATGGATTTGATCAACCAAACCTGCCGCGCCCGAATAAACGCACGCCTTATCCGCAAGAAATATTGAATGTTGGAGAAAGTCGAATAGGACGCTGTATTCGTTGGAGCGGCGGCACCAATGGCCGAGTCCAATGGGAAGAAGATGATGAACTTATTACCGTAAAGGTAAAACAGTATATGATCATGTTTCCCAAGGGACGTATCCCAGCCAATCGTAAGTTGTTTATCGATGAACGTGTCCGCATTTCCATAATAACTCGCCAGCAACTCGCTGATAAATATTTTGATGGAAATGTTGAAGGCGGTAGTCCTGATGAACCCATGGCCGAAATCGTTTTGCTTAATGTTGAAGATTATCTTCGCGCCAATGAAAAATTACAGGAATTCATTGCTCAAGATCGCTTGACACCTTCGCAGGAAGAAGCCCTTGCAGCCTTGATTGATACCGCTGACATGCTTCACGCAGCCATTATGCCAGAACGAAGAAAATCTTTACGTTTTAAAAACTGGCATAGCGGAGTCCAAAGATCAGCAAATTACAAACTTGGCATCACCAAGCCCATTCGAAGAACTCTTGATCTCACTCCAGATACCTCATACGAGCAAATCTGGGGCCGAGTTAAGTTCTATCGTGGCAAGAAAGGTGAACACCTAGATTACGGGAAACGTATGGAGCTCGCGCACCTGCGTAGTCTGGCTCAAACTAAGCTCGACACCCAAGATCTTCCTCTTCAGCTTCAACAAAGACTGGACGAGGTCATCGAAATGATTGACGATTGGCTCGAACCGTTCGAGTCATAGTGATCGCACCATGGTCTGACCAACCAAGTGCATCACCTAATCATGTACCGCCGATTTGCGGCGGTACATTCTCTTTTTTTAGTGTGGAGTAGTGTAATGTTACAAATTACAATTCGTGTGCATAAGAAGCCCGAAAGTTTCTTTGCACCAACTCAATTATCTGATCTCGGTTTTGAACCTGATTATGAATTCGTCCTCCCCAGATGCACTTCAGTACAGTGGATGGCGGAAAAAATCACTGGATTCATAGCAGGTCAAAAACAATCTCCTGATGAGGAGGTATTGTTGCTTCTCGTTAATATGACCCCACAAGAGCATCAGTTCTTTGCGGAGTTAGAAAAATCGGGAATCAACATCATCGTCATTGATCTTGATCAGAAAGAGACCGTGTGAGTTTCCTATGTCAATAATCTACTTGGCCATCTTCGTATGGCTCACCGTGACTAATGTCACCGGGTTTATGCTTATGGCCAAAGATAAGGCAGAGTCGAAGAAAAAAAGGCCCCAGAGAATCAGTGAAAAAACACTGCTGAAATGGGCTCTTTTGGGTGGAGTAGCTGGTGTGTACGGGGGCATGGAATATTGCCGCCATAAGACCAAACACCAAGATTTCAGGATGAAACTTTGGTTAATATTTACTCTTTACTTAACGGCGGCTGTGTTGATTATTGGCATAATCATCACCCACTAAAGACAGATTCTTTCTGTCACTAAGCCATGCTTGGATATCCAGGCATGGCTTTTTTTATTACCTACCAAAAGTCCCATAGCGTTGACATTCTTTGAATAGATATCTATAATGCGCGCATCATTTTTGATATCGCTTCGGCGATTGACCGCTTCGGCGGTCGCTCTTTAAACGGCAAGTTGTGACGCACACGAATTTTTCGTGCAGCTTGCCAGTATGAGCATAACTATTTTTTTGCGTCATTTGATGGAGTTAGTCTCCCATCAACGTTTTAGCCGATCCCCCTTTTTGGGTGGAAGCTAATTCGCTTTTCGACTTTTTGTACCTTTTTTATTTTTTAGAGACATCAGATCTTTTCTGAATCTCAACAGCCATAGGAGGTTTACCATGGCAATATACTGGGCAAAGGCAGAGGTAATACAGCTGTACACGGATACTGATGGAGACGAGATGTACGTACTCGCGTATGACCATCCAAATATTCCGCCAGGATCCAATGGCCATTTCGTAATCAATTCTGATTTCGAACGCTCACTACAAGTGGGTGATAAGTTGGAAGCCCTTGTTGGAGGATCCAACCCAGGGCAACTCCGCCGCCGGTAAAACTGAGCCACGGGATTTTTCCGTACTCACCAAGTATTATTATTTGTATTAATAAGTCAAGGTATCATTAAACTTAAAGCCACCCCATTAGGGATGGCTTTTTTTATGCCTCAAAACCA
>JAGQKX010000059.1 GCA_020429905.1 candidate division WWE3 bacterium | reverse complement strand
AATTTTGAATTTGAATTTAGAGAAAACGATGTTTTGATCGAAGAACTCAAACAAAACCCTCGATTGATTGTTTTTGACGAGTTGCTTCGGCAGGTAAGTGAGGAGGAGGACGAAGAATATAAGCGAAAGCTTGAGCAAATCCTCAATGAAATGCGCGAAATGCGGGCGGGTGTCATTATGCCGCTGCCGGCGAGTGAAGGTATTTCGGGTATCGCGGTACTCGGGGAGAAAAAGGGTGGAGATGCGTTTACATCAGGTGATATCAACACCCTCGAGACACTGATGTATCAAGCGGGAGTTGCTGTAGAGAATGCGTCACTTTTTTCTGAGGTACAAGAATTTAACTCAAGATTGCGTAAAGAAGTTGCTCGGGCGACAGACGACTTAGCACGAAAAAATCAGAGTTTGACGATCTTGCGGCATCTTGACCAAGTCATTATTAACAGCTTGGGGATCAAAGAAATGGCCCAAAAAATTGTTGACACCGTCAGCTGGGAGCTTGGCTATAAAGGTGGGTTCATGATTTTGATGGATAAATCCAAGAAGAATCTTCGGGCCGCGGCATTGTCAAATACTCCTCACTATCAAAAGGCCATGGAAATGCTTCCCATTTCGCTAACTGACTATGTGCTTCCAGTCGATGCAGATCCAACCAACTTTATTATTCGAGCAATTCAAGAACAAAAAGTATTGTACACAGACGATTTTAAGGACTTATATGTGCCCGCTATTTCAGCTGAATTTTCCGATCAGATCCAGAAGGCGATTGGGTCCAGACATAATCTTGTTTATCCACTGATCTCTCGTGACGAAGTGCTGGGCGTGCTGATCTTTGAATTGAATAAATCGTACGCATCCTTATCCGAACACGAAAAACAATTACTTGAGGCCTTTATGGATGAGACGGGAATTGCGATTAACAACGCCATGTTGTACGAAGAATCTCAAGAATTGAATGAAAAACTGCGAAATGCCAATCAGCGGTTGAGAGAGCTTGATTTGATGAAGGATGAGTTGGTCAGTGTTGCCAGTCATGAACTTCGAACCCCCATGACGGCGATTAAAGGCTACCTTTGGATGGCACTTAACAAGCAACGAGACAATCTTAATGAGAAATTGTTAACCTATCTCCAACGATCGTACGATTCATCGGAACGGTTAATTGAATTGGTCAATGACATGTTGTCAGCGTCACGGTTAGATGGCAAACGGATCGAACTTGATCCTAAAGAAATTGAACTTGAAACATTTATTCCAACGATTCTGGATGATCTTATGCCAAAAGCGAATGAAAAAAATATCAAACTAGAATTTAAGAAACCCAAAGAGATGCCCATCGTCAGAGCGGACGAGATTCGCTTACGAGAAATTTTGATGAACTTGACTGGAAATGCGCTTAAATATACAGATTCGGGGAGGGTTTGGCTGACCGTAGAATCCTTACCCGCTCATCAGGAAGGGATTGATATTCCCATGGTTCAGATTGATATCCACGATACCGGAAAAGGGATTAAAAAAGCTGACCTGGGTAAATTGTTTACCAAATTCGGTAAACTGCAGCAGGGGTCGTTTGTTAAATCGTCAGAAGAAGGTGGCACCGGATTGGGGTTGTATATCACCAAAGGACTGGTTGAACTCCATGGCGGAAGAATTTGGGCAGAGAGTGACGGAAAGACAGGGACAACATTCTCCTTTACAATTCCGCAAGCCTAGAGTACTATTTTAAAATAGATTCAGTCGTAGAAACCTGAATCTATAGCCAATAATTATGGATAAAAAAGTTTTGATTGTGGAAGATGATACCTTTTTGAGAGAACTCTATCACGAGATGTTGAGCGATAGCGGGTATGAAGTTGAAGTCGCGTTAGATGGGGAAGAGGGGCTCTCAAAAATGAATGAAGCCAAATTTGATCTTATTCTCCTGGATATCATGATGCCCAAAAAAGATGGGCTGCAAGTGCTTAAGGAAGCCACGGATGAAAATAAGAAAAAAATTGTAATGTTAACCAACCTCGGTCAGGATCAAGTTATTAAGAATGCGCTTTCGTTAGGAGCGCGCGGTTATCTCATTAAGAGTGAATTTGCTCCTGATGAGGTAGAGGCAAAAGTTAGGGATTTTATCAGTGAGCAGCAGGCGTAAGGTGTGGAATTAGTCTAAAACTATGGAGGAAAAAAGTCTTCCAAAAATTCTGTTAGTTGAGGACGAGGCTTCGTTAAAGGAGCTCTATAGGGAACTTTTGTTTAGTGAAGGCTACATGGTGGATGTGGCTGACGATGGGCAGATGGCCTATGAAAAGATGAAAGAAGGCGGATACGATCTCGTTTTGCTTGATATCAGACTTCCCAAAATGGATGGTCTCCAAATTTTAGAAAAGTTAACTCCCGAAGAAAAATCATCAAATAAAAAAATTATCATGCTGACCAATTTTTCCAATGAACAGGTTATCAAGCAAGCATATGAGCTTGGTGCGAGTGGATATCTGATGAAGAGTGCACTTAATCCGGATGACGTGTTGCATGAGGTCGAAGCTTTCCTTTCTAAGTAATATTCTCCGATAATCCTTTGTTACTTGTGATATATTCAGTCTATGTCGATATCCGAACCGTCAATCATTTTTGAAGACGAACAGTTATTAATTTTAAACAAACCCGCCGGGGTTACAGTCACTGAGGGACCTGGTCACCCACACGAAAACACGACTGCTGGATGGATATTACGGTATATTGGTGAACCGATTGTTGGAGTAGGGCAGGAAGGCCGATGGGGGATTATTCACCGTTTGGACAAAGAGACGTCAGGGATTTTGGTCGTGGTTAAAACCCAGCCGATGTATGATCATCTGCGTACACAATTCCAATCTAGGGACATTGCTAAGGAATACACGACATTAGTCTGGGGAGATGTTCAGGCGACGGTAGCTCAAAAACTGCGTAAACAAGTCGGAAAAAAAGGCACTCCAGAGGTTGAACAACAGCGATTCACGATTAACGCCCCCATTGCTCGTCACCCCAAAGAGATTAGTCGGTTTATTGTTAATCACGAAGGGAAACCAGCCCAAACCAATTTTCAAATCAAACAAACATTTTCTTTCACTATCCACCAAGAGCCGTATCCAGCGACATTGCTGACCGCATTTCCCAAGACGGGTCGGACCCATCAGATTCGTGTTCATCTTAAGGCATTCGGACATCCTGTTATTGGCGATGGAACGTATCAGACACACGCCCAACGGGCGTTAGCCCAACCGTTTTGCCCTCGGCAGTTTTTACATGCTTCTGCCATTTCGTTTGAAGGTATTGATGGGGAAACACTGCATTTTGAGGCTCCGCTTCCTGAAGATCTCCAAAAAGTATTAGAGGTAGTGGGTGAGTCAGTTACTTCGTCCGTTTAAGAAAACTCTGATAATCTTCATCTGTATCAGCTACGCTGAGGACTGCGTTACGTACCACGTCAGATTTGCTCCTATCGGTATGTGAGGCGACCCATTCGAGGTATTTATTCATCTGTGGGGGAATGATCATGAATAGCTTGGCATCAAGATTACTTTCAAGTTTTTTCAGAAAAGCTTCTAAATGAGCCTCGAGTTCGGATGTGTCAGAATATTCTTGAATGAATAATTTCTTTGATTTGGACGTGGCTAACGATGCGGGTACGGAAGATTTTGCCTCATGTGAGAAAAAAATCTGTTTATCAATTTGCAGAAGATACCCCATTTGAAATTCAATCAGTGGAGATAGTCCGGAGGCATCGATAATGATTCCGTCAGACGCGATGGCTTGATCTCGGAGTTCATCAAACTGGCCAAACATGTCAGATTGGTTAAATTCGAATTTCAGAATAGAATGGCCCAATCTGTCGAGAATTTCTTCTATTTTGAGATATGTTTTTGAGTTATTTTCACCGATAAATAAAAATTTCATTTAATTTTTTGTCACGTTATGAGTAATTATAACGTTCGTTCAATATTCAGGCTAGCATAGTATACAAGTTTTTCGATCAAAACCAAATCTTCTTGGGTATATCCGTCGCGATTGTGCTTTTTTCCAATGAGTAATAGCCCGTCGAGAGCAGATGATTTGAAAGGAATGCACACTTCAATCTCCATTTCGCTCAATATTTTTGTGATGTTTTCTTCTGAATGAGCATCGATCAATTGCTGAATCAAGAATGTATCATGACGACTGGCGTAGTCTAATAGGGCGTTAATTGTTTCTTCGTGTTCAAAATGATAGATGTCGTTGTCAGTGAAATTTTGCCACTGTGTCAAGATTTGTTCGTTTTGGTCACTGGTTAAGGCGATGAACGCTGCCTGCTTGTTGGGAGCGAAAGTCTGGCTAACGGTATTAAATAATGTTTCAAGGACGTGACTATGGGTTCGTGTTTTTCCAATTTCATTGACAAAAGAGTCATATACCGCGTCTGGATCATAAGAATATTTGGTAAGAAGGTGATTGATAACACGTTTCAATGTCTGCAAGAACCATTGTAAGAATAGGGTGATCACGATGGCAAGCAGTACGTTGAGAACTACGACTTGTGGGGCTAACAGGTTATCGAAATAACGTAATTCGGTCAAAACAACAGAATAGAACAAGCTAAATATCATGAAACTGCTGATGATCCAATAGACGAGTTTGCTGATGATGACTTTTACACCAAAAAGGCGGTATTTGATCATGGCGTAGGTAGTGAATAGCACAAATAAAGAAACGCTTAGATCAGCATATGTTCTTAATTGAAAAATCAGTGAATTAAATTGTGCGGTAAATCCATATGAGTAAAATCTTTCACCCAGGACAACAAACGATATTACGAGAGAACTAGGTAAACATGCAGCGAAAAGTAACAATTTTAACTGAGTTTTTTTATAACCTTC
>JAGQKX010000058.1 GCA_020429905.1 candidate division WWE3 bacterium | reverse complement strand
CAAGGCCGAGAATCGGCTATTCTTGATTTTCTAACAGCGCTCTTCGTAGCAAATGGATCATTTTGACGAATATACGTCTGATTTCCGTTGGGTTGTCTTGGCAAGAAAGATACTCTTGAAGATCGGGTCCAACAAAATCACTGATCATGAAGACACCTTCATTGCACTGTGCGAGTTGTGTTGAAGGTGTGGTGATTCCGAGGGTATTTAACTCTGTCATGAAAGCTTGGGTAGCAGTCATCAACCGAGGTAAATCTGTATGTCCGTTGGCCAGGGCTGGCAGGAGATGTTTCACTACCTTACAGCCTGATCCGTTCAACGAAAATATTCCCAGATCACTAAAAAACGTTTGCTTCGTACGTAGCAGTTGAGCCCCGGGCAAAAGCCGGGTACCTACCGCTTGCAGTGTTACTGCGTCCATCGGTTCACCTCTTCTTGGTTATAGATTGGAATGTGCTATACATCCCATTTCTTTAGGACACGTTCGTATTCTTTCGGGTCGGTGATATCAAACCACGGACCCGAAAAAGGATACCCAATCAAAGTACCCTCAGTAACCATTGAAGGAAAAATATCCTGTTCCAGGCTCAATGGTTTTTGGGGAGACTTCGCCGGCAATATGTCAAAAATTTCAGGTCGAAACGCATAGATTCCTGCAGAAACCAGATGAGAAAGATCATCGTCATTGACAGGTTTTTCGCGGAAACCAACTATCGAATTGCCATCTACTTGGACTACACCATAGGTTGTTGGATCATCAACGGAAGTCAAGGCTACTGCTCCGACTGCGTCTTCATGTTCTAGAAAAAAATCAATAAACTTCTGGAGGTCAAAATCAAAAATAATGTCTCCATAGACGACTAAAAACGGATTATCTTCCACAAATGAACGTGCCCGTACGATCCCTCCGGCGGTACCAAGGAGGCGTGGTTCTTCTGAATATTGTATGGTAACTCCGAAATCAGAACCGTTCTGAAAATGGTCCTGAATCTTTTCGCCAAGATACCCAGTGGTAATCACAATATCGGTGAGGTTATTTTTTTTAAGTGTTTCGATGGTATGTTCGATCAAAGGTTTTCCATGGACAGGAATTAAGGCTTTTGGTAATTCATAGGTAAGCGGGCGCAGCTTGATCCCTTCGCCGGCAGCCAAGACAAGTACTTTAGAAATATGAGGTCGAAGTTGTTTTTGTAAGATAGATTCAATCGCATGGCTTCTGTTGCGCACGGTTACTCCATCGATTAATTCATCGAGTTGTTCAAGTGTTTGAGTATCGAGGGTAATCGTTAAGCGTTCTTTTGCCATGATGGTGTTCCTCTCTGAAATCGAAAAACGATATCAAATCATCATACTTTTTTATACTTTTATTGTCAAGGGAAGAGTAAAGAATAAAAAATTAATAAACCAAAACCTGGCGTTGATGGCAAAAAAATACTACATTTATAATATATGCGTTATTTTAGAAAATCTGCTCTCGTTCTTTTCTCCACAGTGTTAGGGGTGCTGCTTATCTTCAAATTTGCCCTTGCGTCAACCGACTATATTGTTACAGATGACTTCGATATGAGATTCCAAAATGATAGCTATTTCGCTCAGGCAGGAAATGTAGCCTACGGGGACCTCAATGAAGATGGTGAGATGGATCTTGTGGTTGGTGGAGGAAGCTTGGTTACTGTTTATTTCTCAGTTGAGGACCTCTCAGGTTTAGATGTCGATGTGACAGATAACAGTCAATATAGTTTGCAGTTCACGGCACCTATTCCCTGGGGTTTTTCTTTGCTCGTTGAAGATGTGAATGGTGACGGATATGATGATTTGATTTTGAATGATTCATTGTCTTCTGCCGATGTCTACGTTATTTTTTCGTCGTTAATTAAGACATTTACTCTAGGTTCACAATATAATTTGACCACCCCGGGAAATTATTCAGTTCGCTATCTAACGACTATGTGGGGAGGCGATGAAAGCGCTCAGATTCTCGTCCGAGATATCAACAATGACAATGAGGGCGATTTAATTCTGAACGCCGATGGTGATGATGCTTCCGCGGGAGCAATTTACATCATTTATTCTGATGAAGTTGCGGGACAATCAGGTAGTCTTACTTTGAACGACTCATCCACCTACAATATAAAAATTGGAGGACCAGCGAGTAATAGTATTGGTGATGGAGGAATGATTCAGATTGAAGACGTAACCGGTGATAATAAAAATGATATCGTGGTTGCATCAGACTATTCAAATGGGGCTATCTGGGTTATCGGAAACAATAAACTGGGTGGTTTATCAGGATTAGGAAATACACTTTCATTAACCAATACCTCGGACTATAATTTTTCGTTTGTAGGATCTGCAACGGTTCAGCTTGGTAACCATGATGCTTTCTCTATACTACTAGACGATATTGATAATAATGGAGTTTCAGATTTGATCTTCGATACTGAAGAAACATTCTACGTCTCTAATCGTTGTAGTTTATTTATCGTCTCAGATACTACATTAGCTAGTTATCAGGATGTTGCTAATGGAAGTCAGTTTGATATTTCTTCCGATACTGACAAATATATTCTTAACATTGAAGGCGCTTTAGCAGATTGGGGTTTTGGGACAGAGCAAGGAATTGCTACTGGTGATTTTGACAGTGACGGACTTCAAGATCTTGTCATTGTGGCTGACTATTCAAACAATGCCTATGCTTCAGCTGGTTCAGTCTACATTATTTCGGGCGATATTTTGGCGGATAGTTTTGGAGCAGGAAATTTGCTCGACTTAAATACGGGTAACGATAACTTCACGCTGCGCTTAGACGGACCCCATGCAGATTCAGCGATTGGTTCAAATTTTAATGCAGGAACGCCGCTTATTGTTTTCGACTATGATGGCAATGGAGTCGAAGATCTGATTTTTGGGGGTAGCTATATCGATACGCCGTCAAGTACAGATGCAGGGGGTATGTGGGTTTTCTTTGATTCGTTTTTAGAATCATATTTCAATTCGACCGAAAATGTACTCGACCTCGCCAATTCGTCTTCATATAGTGAATTCTATGATGGGGGTACTAATGGTGATTTTTTACGGTATTCGATACTAGATCGGTTTGATGTAAATCAGGATGGCATCATGGATTTATTTGCCCCACATCCTTACGATTGGCAGCTATTAATCCATTATGGGGGAGGTTTGTTAAGCAGTGTACCGATGGGAATGTCTACAGCTTTAACCTCGGATGCATCAATCGATCCATCGGCCGTTCGGCAAGGTGGGACCAAAACAGTGAGGTTGTCCTCATCTGGTTTAACGCTTGCCGATATTGATGTCTCCTTTACTCAACGATCCGCGTATGGCTGGAGTGGAATTACTGGATCTGCAAACACAACTAGCGGAAAGTCCTTCGTACACAATCTTGTCTCTGCTCCGGGTACTGGTTCAAGTTATACGTTATATGTCCCAAAACTATCGGGATCGAATCGTGTTCGGGTCTGTCCTGGGGCAACTAGCTTAGGTCAAGTGACAGAGACCTGTGTTGGCGGAACCACGTATGCTCAGGGACAGAATGGAGTCACAACTGTCACCATCTCGAGTCAGTCGTATTGGCGGATTCCAAATCAAACGAATACCGGAGGAATGAATCTTACAGTGGTATCGCCGACAGCTACTCCCACTCCAACACCAACGCAAACACAGACACCTTCCGCTACCCCTACTAGTATAGCGGCTACTCCTACCCCTATTCCCGATACTTCGCCACCAGATTTTAATCTATTAAAAATAGGTACGGTTGATTACAATCCCCTTTACAATCTGTACTACTATACGGGCTTAGAGCCGTTATTTGTTGGATCGGGTGAAGTCGGTTCTGTAGTCACTATGACGGTAGATTACATTGTCCACCCAACCACAGACACCATCAATACGCAGGGCAATTGGTCTATTGGTGATTATGCCTTTGTACCGGGTAGCCATACCGTCCAATTCTCTGCTCAAGATAGTTCTGGTAATGAGACACTTATTAGTTTTACACTCGTCATTGATCCCAATTGGGGAACAACAATGGTATCTCCAACACCAGAACCGACATCAATGCCAGGTACAACAGAAATTTCTCCAACTCCTCAACTGACACCGACGACAGTCCCTACTCCCGAACCGACGACTATCGATCGAGGACCGGGTACGTTACTCATTCGTGTTTTTACTGATGAACATATGCCGATACCAAATGCTGCTGTTGTTATTAGTAGAGATAGCCAAGAAACATCATTACAAACAGATACTAATGGAGAAATAATGCTTAATGATATTGAAGCTGGTATCTACACAATCAGCGCCAAAAAGGACGAATTCGAAGTTAGAAAAACGATTCAAATATTAAAATCTAATGAAGCATACGTGGTGGAGATGATCATCGGAGATTATATTGATGTGGGCGATGTCAAAGTTGCCCATTGGGTGAAAACGATTACCCAGAATATCGAAAACATTCCCGTCGTAGGACAACCTTTGGAAAAAATACTCATTGTGATCATTAAAGCTGCTGATATCCCAACGCTTACTGTTGGTACGATGAGTGTTACTGGGCTAGGTCTTGGACTACCCTATCTTCAGTTTTTATTGCAAACAATTTTGTTACTGATTCAATACGTACCGTTAAGTCGTATACCAGGACTATTACTTGGTCTCTTTGTTCCCAGAAAGAATCCCTGGGGAGTGGTGTACGATTCACAACGTAAAGAACCTATCGATCCTGCCCTGGTTACGTTAACTGATTCGAACGGTGTGGAAAGATACTCCGTTACTGATTTTTATGGGCGATATACATTTCTGGTAAACGAGGGTACCTACCGGATGAGGGCCGAAAAAAGTAATTACCAGTTCCCCGCCAAAACATTAGAAAACAAAACGGTTGATCTCCCGTATGATGATCTTTATTTTGGCGAAGAATTTTCCGTGACAAGTGATCAATCAATTAC
>JAGQKX010000057.1 GCA_020429905.1 candidate division WWE3 bacterium | reverse complement strand
GACATGAATGTCAAAACCATCTTCGTCCGAGTCACAGATCCAAATGGAAATTCTTGGGAAGGTGCTCGTTGGGACAATGCCAATCAGGTTATTGGACCAAATGGGACCAAGGAATTCCTCTTGAATGGAACAGTACCCCTCGGAAGTCCCGGTATATGGCAGGTTGCCAATATCGAGATTGAAGATAGTACGTATGGGTGGTTAGGTCTTAATTGGAATGGTCACACCAAACCAAGTTTCACGGTGACGTCATCAGCGCCGCCGCCGCCACCACCTCCTCCAAACGATGGCGTGAAGATCGTGGCAGGATACACAGGTGGGTACGCAACTCACGAGTGGCAAATGGTGACCTTCAAAGATGCGAATGGGAATCCAGTCCAGATGGAAGATGCCCCGTATCGGCTGATAGCTAACATTTGTTCAGAGATTGGTCCGGATCCGGCTCATATCGACATCAAGGATAAATCTCGAACGGGTTTTCAGGTACGTGTGGAAGAGGATCTTGCCTTCGACGGCATCCACAATGCGCTTGAAGGGATCTGCTACATTGCGATCTCTGATAACGCGACGTACCTAACCACGAGAGGATATGAACGGATTACCCAACTTGATCCGGCAACCTGGACGACAGTGCCATACGGAGTAAGTTATGGAAGCATCCAGCCCATGGCTGCGACCATTGTCTCCGAAAATGGAACAGAAAGTGTTCATGATGATCTGAATTGCGGCAAGACCTTCTGCAAGATGCGGATCGAAGAAGATCTTCATCTCAATGGGGTCCATACGCAGCTCGAAGGAGTTGATTGGGTTGTCTGGGCGAATATGCCACCTGGAATGCAGAGTGGACATCAGGGAAGTGTGACCTCGTTTGATGGATGGAAAGTGACCACGTTTCCACAAGCATTCGGAGTTAAACCAATCGTGATTGCTCGGATAACCTCTGAGAATGGATCAGATTGTGTACTGGCAGATCTGAAAGGGATAACGACCACCCAGTTTGAAGTGCGGCTGGAGGAATGTTACCCAAACGATGGAGTTCACGCGAATGGAGAACGGGTGAGCTGGATGGCGGTAACGCCAGGAGTATTGGAAGAATGAGAAATTGTCGCTACATCAGGTGCGACAAAGGCAAGGACCGAGCTTTCTAAAATAGATTGCTCGGTCCGTTTCTCACTTAAGAGATCGTTTTAGAATGGAGATCTAAAACACGTTTATTATATCAAGAAAATAATCCCAACTAAAAATAGTAACCCTGTCATTAGATGAACTTACCCTTTGGTGGCAGCGGTGATGGAGTAGAGGCCGGGGCCTTGTTCTTGTAACACAAGCGTGTATCGTTCTGAAACGGTTTCTTTAGTATCAACGAGTACTGTTAAATAGGTCAATCCTCCGCCTTCTCTTACTTCGCTTGGGGTGATCGCTTCAATTTCGATCGTGTATTCAGCTTCGAGTTTATTTTTTATGCTCGCTTCTCCGGTTTGTTTAAAAATTCCTTGTGCGTCGGTTTCAAAAGACAGCGGGTCAGATGTAACCGATGGAGTAGGGAAGAGCGTCACGATGGCACATTCAGGATCAATCGGCTGTTCTACGAGACGACCGTTTTCTAGGACCATTTGGGGTACGGCATTCTCCGGACAGTTATTTTGGGGTACGGAGTCAGATCGCTGTGAATTTCCCTCAAAAATAAGCTCTCGAAATGAAAATGGATCCACGACAAAAACAGCCAATCCTATGACGATCATCCCAATCATAAACGATTTTCCAGAATTTGCCGGGGGTTTGGGTGAGCGGTAGGTTTGATGTTCGTATAGCACGTTTGTATTGTACCAATTTACTTTAGGGCTAACCCTCAACATTTGGATTGTTTTAGGTTATGCTAGTAGAAATGGAGCATTTACTCTTTGAATTTACCATCATCATTTTACTCACAACTGCGATTAGCTTATTGAGTAGAAAATTACGGTTACCCTTAGTTCTTTCATATATTCTAGCCGGAGTAGCCATTGCCATTTTGGGCGTAGAAAACGGGAGTATTACGCATCAATTCTTAGAGATTTTATCCACACTCGGGGTGGCATTTTTGCTCTTTTTGATTGGGATTGAATTGAACCTCGTGGAACTCAAAGAAGTTGGGGCACCGGCCGTGTTTGCGGGAGTATCGCAGTTTCTTTTTACTGGTATCAGCGGATTTGTCCTGAGTCATATATTTGGATTTTCTGCTATCCAATCGGTCATTATTGCCATTTCACTGACATTCTCATCTACCATTATTGTGGTCAAAATGCTGAACGCCTTGGGCGATATTTTTAGTTTGTACGGCCGTATCAGTATTGGGATCATGTTGGTCCAAGATTTTATCGCGATATTTGTCTTAATTTTTATTTCACTACTCAAAGTTGAATCGGGTATTCAAGCTAATCAAGCGCTTCAATTAGCGGGAATCACCTTACTAAAAATTGCTCTTCTGGGATTGATTACGTATCTTTTTGTCTTTGCCGGCAAACGGGTGTTTGGCTATGTAGCCAAAGTCAGTCAGCAAGAAGAATCCACGGAGTTATTTCTGCTGGCGACAATTAGTTGGGTCCTGGCTTTTACCTTTATTTCAACTAGTTTAGGATTGTCTTTAGAAATAGGGGCGTTTTTGGCTGGACTCAGTTTGTCTTCTACCGGATTTAGTATGGAAATAGTCGCCAAAATTAAACCATTCCGTGATTTTTTCATTATTTTATTTTTCGTTTTGCTTGGAACTCAAATTGAAGTCGCCTCGTTCAATGGGTTGATTCTTCCGATCATTATATTTTCAGCGCTCGTCTTTTTTGGCAATCCATTCATCGTGCAATTGGCCCTCAAAACGCTGGGTTTCAGCCAACGGACCAATTTTTTATCCGGGATTACCGTTTCACAAATAGGGGAATTCTCTTTGATTTTTGCCGCCGGAGCACATAAAGCGGGATTGGTTTCCGAAGAGATTGTGGTTTTGATTACCTTGGTGGCGGTCCTCACGATCACTATGAGTAGTTACGCCGTGATGAATGGCGAACTTCTTTTTACGTACCTCAAAAAACCATTATCGTTTATCAGCAAACCACGGAGAAAAAGGGCCCAAGCTGCAGCTGCTGATGAATGGAAAGACCATGTGGTGTTAATTGGTTCGGGCAGGATTGGCAAGCATCTCTTTGATATTCTTATCGCCGAATCAATCCCGGTCATGATGATCGACTATGATCCGATGATGGTTTCCAAACTCAAAAAAGAGGTGGAAGTAGCGGCGGGTGATGGTTGGTTAGCCCAAAAGAAACAGCAGAATAAACCGCAAAAAAGTCAATCTGACTATATTTTTCCTCAAGTAGAAATTATGTATGGAGATATTGGTGATACTGACTTATTCGATGCGGTGTTTATGAAAGAAGCCAAGCTCGTCGTGAGTACAATCAATCATTTTGAAGATAATCTTTTAATTATCAAAGAGGCAAAAACCCGATCAACAGCTACCCATGTCTGGGTTTCGGCAAATTATGAATATGAGATTGACGCGCTGTATGAGGTGGGAGCAGACTTCGTCTTCTGGCCGCATGCCTTAACGAGAGAATACGTGGGAGATAAACTGCAGGAATTGCTTCAGGCCAAAAAAACGTACCGTGAAAAAATCCATGAGAAAAAGTCCAGATAAAACGAAAAATGACAAATAATTTGATGGGTGTTCATGCCCACTCTATCACAAAAATTATCTTTGGGGAGGTGATTCGATAATGGGTCTAAATGGAGCCGAAATTTTGGTTGGAATTGGCCGGTTAGTGTTTATCGCTGCGTTGATTTTTGGCGCGTACTGGGCTTTTAGAAACCTTATTCAAAAAGGAAAAGACAGGTACTAAGCCTCTCAATATCTTTCACAATCGTGTGCCTCATATCGTATAGTGGGAGAAGACACACACGTAAACGTATATGAATATACCTACAATTTTTAAAAATAGACGTAAACCAAAACATAATTTCAAGATTAATGGCACGGTTTCGTTTTGGGAAAAACCTATCGGTAAAAATATTATCAAGGGAACAAAAATCGCGGCCATACTCCTCGGAGTGATTGTCATTATCGCGATTATTTTTGAGGCGATTACGCTTTGGCGTTTTTATGTCCGACCGCTTGAACCATATAATGAATTTACTTCTTCGATGCGGTCTAGTTCGCAGTGGGACGGTTCTCGGCAGTTATTTATCGGTACCTGGATTTGGGAGCGTGATCGAAACCTCGTTAGAAATGCACTCGTGGTGGTGCGACCGAGCGATCCTTCTGTGCATGTGGTCATCCTTCCGGAAGAAACATCCCTCAAAGATACGAATACCTTTTCCCAAACAATATCGGTTCCTATCGATCGTTATATTGTCGATAAACGCGCCGAAGCTCCGATAGGGGACGGATATCAAATTTCAACCACTGTCCTCTCATTTTTGGAAACTGAATATGCAGATTCGACCGCATATTTACATTTACCCACATTATTCAGAACCTTTGAATCGCGTGTCTACACTGATCTATCGCCTAATGAAATGATTAAATTACTTCGTCTAATGCGAGAAACACCTGAAGAAGATATTACCGTGGAAGATTGGCCAGGAACATCGTTAGCGTTGGAGGAATTCAGAACGGACGTTTTGAACGATTCCGAGATTTTGGCTGGTAATCGCACGGTATGGATTAGAAATACGACCGAAATCCCCGGTATGGCGTCAACGATTTCGGCATATTTATATAACTTGGGATTTGATGTTATTCGAGTTGATAATGCCAACTGTGCGTCTATTGAAATGTTTGATTGTGACAGTCAAAAAACCACCATCCTCACATCCAAAGATTACTTGCACACGTATCCTGTAGAACGTATAGAATCGCTTTTTAAGATAAATGCCATCTCGGGAGAGGGCGATGATCTTCGTCGAGCGGATATCATCATTTTTGTGGGGGAAGACTTTCAACAATTTCAATCTGAATAATTCTATATGCGAAAAAACCCCACAGAGTGGGGTTTCTTCGACGTGG
>JAGQKX010000056.1 GCA_020429905.1 candidate division WWE3 bacterium | reverse complement strand
GCAAATGGGTACGAGAAGCTGCAATATCGATTCTCAAAAAACAGTCAAACGGGATGGCTGTAAATGCATTATGGGAATCTTTAACCAGCCAAGAATTGTTACCAAAACACCCGACACATCGGACGAAACTTTTGGAAACAATCAATGCTGTTTTTATTGGCAATGACCGAATTATCCTTCTTTCTTTTATTGAAGAAGCTATTGAGTCGGTATTGCTCGAAGTAAAAACTACCGGTATGCAGATTTCTGAGATTCGTACATATCTTGAATCTCGACAGATGCTCCCAGTAGGAACAAATACGGTTCGTTCAATTTTGGATACCAAGGCTTTCAGAGTAAAGCAGCGGTACTATCATCCAAACCACAAACCTCCTATTGATGAAAAACAAGCAGCAGTAGGAAGCAAAGACGATCTTTCACCTGGTCAAAAAACAGCCCTGGCGTTGTTATCTGGTGATGATCCATCTACGGTCGTTTTCCTTGATATGGATGAGTTTTTGCTTGCGTTGATGGAAGCGTCGGTATCGGTGCCGGATAATGTGTCGAGTGGTGATAAACCTGGAGCTACATATTCATTTCTTAATGGAATGGGTGTGGTTGAAGTTGACAGTAGCAAAGTGGTTTTACTCGTGCATGTTATCAGAGAATTTGAGCGAATCTTACTAAAGGCAGGCACGGATGGAATCAGTAAAGATGCTATGTGGCAAAAGCTCCGTGAAGCGTCATTGCAACCAGCGTATCGGATTGCCAAAGCACAGCTGCCACGCAAACCGTTTGCGGTGATTCGTGATGACGTCTATTATCACAAGCAGTTTGCTCCGGCGCTACCTGAACCAGAACTAGATCCAGATCCTGTACCTGCACTGATTCAGCAAAAGCTAGAAATAGCGGCTGAACCGGAACTGGTTCCTCTTGCTGAGCTTGAAACTGATCAACCGTTAAGCGAAGATCAGCCACTTGATGATCACGATGGGGCAAGTTTAAACCTGGCAGGACTGGCTGGGCAGATGCTCCAAAACCTTACTCCCCAGATGATGGCGGCCATGGGGCTAAAGCCTCAAGTTACCATTGGTGGAGTAACGGCAGTGCTTCTCCCTGTCCTACAGAGAGATGACGCTGCAAATCTAGTGGCCGAAACATATGTGTTTCCGGGGGAAGACGGTGATTCGGTTGATGTAACAGGTTTCGGCGGTGTGGAAACACACCACTATGGTCTTGTGGCGGCAGTTGTAATACTTCGCTACAAACCAAGCGTAAATGGCAATGGCCACCAAAATGGTCATAAGAAGTAAATCATGCCCCAGCTCGTAGTGTATTGTCGTCGCGGAACAATACGAGAAACGACGAAGCAGAACAAACTTTTAAACGAAATGAGTCAAGTTGTAGCTGATACCCTTGGGTTTGAAACCAACCAGGTAGGTGGATTATGGATTGTACCGAGCGTAATTGCTGACGAAGTTCAGCTTCACGTTAATGTAGAATTTTCTGCCTCTATCTGGAATTTTTGGAAATATCTGAAATGGGTTTCACTTGTACAAGAAAAACTTACCGAGTATCTTCAGGGTTCAAATCTCGTCCCAGAAAATACAATGGTGGGTGTTTGGGTACGCCCGAAATGGGAGGCCAGTTTCAACGCATTCATTAAAATGTGGTAATTCTGCGGTTATCACAGTATCAGACCCAGGTCGAATTTTCGGCTTGGGTCTTTTTTATTATAGCGGTTGGGCAATATCCCAAAGTAAATTAAAAATCGATTTCTGCGATCGAACAAACTCAGTATTATCAATTTCTACCCCTACGACTTCTCCGTGTTTCCAGTATGAAACGGCAAACGTGTCGTTGTAAATCATCGTATCACCTGTAATATATAGCTTTTCACGTTCAAGCATCTTGATATTCGTAAGTTCTATTTGATGTTTTGCTGGATGCACGTCTTTGTTGATCAAATCTACAATTTCATCTTCAGGATTAGAAATAACACGATCAACGAGTTGAGCCAGTTTAAACTCCTCGGTGTACCGTTTTTGAAATGAAATACCAACGATGTCTACCCTCCCAAAAACAGAATATCCGACAATCTCTTTCTTTGCCTTAAGGGAATTCCACATCATTTGTTGTAACCCTTCCTTCCCTTGATAATAGCGAACCTCAGTGGCGGTGGTTGGATCGGTGGCAATGACAATGTTTTTTTTGAGCTCATCAAGTACTGACTCTAAAGATGTGATACGATCCTTTTCTTCGTCAATAATTGTCTGTAGCATATCAAGCGATCGAGCTTTTAGCCGTTGACTTTTATGTTCTACAATACGCTCCACCAGACCTTTTTCTATGAGCCTCTGCGCGTTGTCGTAGATAGAGGTTCTTGGAATATCCAGAGTTCTGGAAATACTCAAAATTGTCTGAGGAGGAGTGTTAAGAAGGTGTAAATAAATTGTAGATTCGATATCGTTTAATCCAAAAGTTTCAAGGTTTTTTTCTATCTCTTTTTGCTGCATGTATGTATCATAGCGTATGCATGTGTCGGACACAACCGACGACAAGTGTACACTCTATAGGTCTTTAGGTAAGACTGGTTGTCATGAAGAAACTCACTGCTTCAACAACCAAAGGGTTGGCATATCTATTAGCCTCGACCTTAATATATAGTTCAATTACCTTAGCCATTCGTATGGTAGACGCCCAAAATGTGCCGACGTTATCGCAGGTATTCTTGCGGTATGTGGTGGCATTTTGTTTTGCCGCAGGATATTTCGTTTTTTCCAGATCTCGATTTCCCAAAGTGACAAAGAAGTTTTGGCTCCTCGTTCTGGTAAGTATTATTGGGTACGCCGCAACGAATGTGTTATTCACCTATGGAATTCTTTTGACTCAGGTTAGTACGGCACTTTTCATCTTCTATCTTTTTTCTGTAATCACTCCCCTATTAGCCATCACCGTTCTCAAAGAAAAAATTAATGTTTATAACATGGCGGGATTAGTTGTCAGTAGTTTCAGTCTTCTTTTACTCTTTAAGCCAAATGGTATCGATACTTGGAAACTCGGTGCTTTGTTTGCCTTGGGAGCAGCAGTGACGCAGTCGTTTTATCTGGTCGGACGTAAGGTTGTCAAAGAATACTCTTCAGAACAGGTGTTACTTATTTGTACATTTTTAGGAGCAATGATTGTTGGGTTATTATCGATCCATTACGAAGCTACCTTCTATATTGCAGGCGGAGGGCTTTGGAAGCTTTCAAACCAGACATGGTTATTAATATTCCTTTCAGGAGCAGCTAATTTTGGTGGATGGTTTTTTATGAGTAAAGGTTTTGAATATGTCTCAGCTACGGTAGGAAGTTTGTTAATGCTTATTGAGCTCGTGTTTTCTACGGTTTTGGCGATGTTATTTTTTCAAGAAATTCCGACAATTTCCACAATTTTCGGAGGAATGTTTATTGTTTTAGCTTGTACTGTGGTTATTTTAAAAGGGAAATAAATCTATTGGGTGACCCAACTTGTTAAAAAATCCAGTATTTCCGGCTGTGATTCAAATAGCTCTGTTCCGTGGCCTCCGCTGGGATATGATTTTAGCGCTTTGTCTACTACACCCTCTGTACTCAACCGACTGATTGAGTGATGGGAATACGCATCATCTTCAGCACAGATAAGTAGAATGTGTTGATCTTCCTGCATTTTGCCCACCGCGGTTTGCGTTTTTATTCCTCGATAATCAAGCCCTGGCGACAGGGCAAATCCTTTTTTCACTTCTGGATGTCGTGACAAAAATCGTAACGTGAGATTCGCTCCAATTGAGGCCCCGCCAAGCATAATATTATTGGGTGTAAATCCTTGGCTGATAAAAAAATTAACACTTTGTTCTACATCATAGATTGAGTTTTGATGGTCTTCGTCTGTAAATTCGGAGAAATTAAGTATTAGCGGTTTTCCATCAATAGTCGTTCCTTGTGTTGACTCTCCATGCCCTCTTAGATCTATAGCCAAGACATGCATTCCAAACGCATTTATTTTGTCGGCTAGCGGAAACCAACTCTCTTTGGTGGCGGGCATCATATGGAATAAGGTAACGGCCTTAGGCTGGCTTCCTTCCCAATAATATGCCGCAAGATCAACAGTTCCGCCTGTTTCATTGAGTGGTGTTTGGATGAATATTTTTTTCATATGTATGTTTATTATACCGAATATGCCAATACTACTTACAAAAATGAAGGGATAACGTTGGCTGATTGATTCAGCCAACGTTTTATTTACCCCTCGGCAGGATTGTAGTTATCGTTATATTCTCCATAGAGAAAAATGATCGGAAATCCTACCGGTTCGAGTGCCTCTCCACTGACTACTTCATACACATATGAGTAATCTGCATCTGTGTATTCGACGATACCATAAGACGAAATCTCTCCTTCGACTGTGACTAGTCCCGCACATGGACCAGCGATTTGAGCAGATTCACCATCACCAAAGAAGTGAATAATGGCAATGGTCGACCCATCACACAAAACATTCACAATTGTTGACGGTTCAGGGTCCGTATCGGGAATGGGGCTATTTGGGTTGAAAATAGCGATGCCACCTTCGAACCCATCTAGTCGCTTATAGGTAACATCGCGTGAAAACGCAATGGTGCCTAAACTGATGAGATCACCTGGCTGAAGTCCATATGCCCACATCTCGGTTACCGTGCCGCAGGCAGGTATCTCGTTTCCGCTTCGATTGCCTCTGAAACGGTATTCTGTTCTCGTGTCACCACAATTAACAAACATTTTAATGGCCTGAATTGGCTGTCCGATAATTGGTGTGAGAACCGGATCTAAAGATGCAATTTCCAATTCAACAGTTGGAATAGCTGTTGATAATGGAATCGGTGTGGTTGTCGGGGTATTGGTTACTGTCGGCTCGGGAGTATGCGTTGGTGAAATAGTTGCCGTAGCCGGAAGTGGCGTAGCGGAAGGTATCGTTGTCGGAATTACCGTTTCGGTTGCTTCTATTTCCAGTTCGGCTGCAAGCGCAACTCCTCCAGGCATCTCATTGTCGCTGCTCGACGGACTACATCCCCCAACAAACAAACC
>JAGQKX010000055.1 GCA_020429905.1 candidate division WWE3 bacterium | reverse complement strand
ATCGGTAAGTACAACCAGTCGAAAAAATCACCGTCGTACGTATAGCTTAGCTTTGTCCCGATCACATAAACAAAAGGTTTGTCCTCGTCGAACATCAGTACCTCCTCAATGTACTGCGATACCAGTTCTAATTGGTATGTGCAAAAAGTTTCATCGGTTACTTTAACTATTCTCGTCAAAAGTGTAAAATAAACCGCGAAACAATACACACACATTACTTTTTGTAATATATGTAACAAAATGATTAAGATTTCATTAGTTGTCGAAGATATTGTCCAAAATTCAGAAATCGTTTCTTCCGCACTCGCGGATGGATTGCTTAATCTCTCAGCATACGCGGACACCATTCATCCATTAGTTGAAGAGAAAGCCAAAAAACCTGTTAAGAAAGGGAGCATCGTCGTTGCATTATCCCGGTTACAGCAACGGTTAAGTACACAGGAACCGATTCATCCTTCCGTGGAGGTAGGCGATATCATCGTAAGAGCCCCTCTTGTGGATATTACTTTTGACCGAACCTCCAGCACAGAAAATTTACTCAAAAGTTTACATACGAATAGCCACATCAACGAAGAAAGCTTCCTCACTATTACCGAAGGTAACCGAGAAATAACCATCATTACCACCGAGTCACTCCGTAATGCATTAGTCACTCATTTTGAACCAAATCGTCCCAAAGCGGTGATATCTAATCTAGCCGCCATCGGAGTGAGTTTTTCTGAGGCGTATATACATACACCGAATGTTATGTATACACTCCTTCGACATTTAGCCCTCAAAAGAATTAATATCACGGAGATTGTCTCAACGTATACAGAATTAACTTTTGTTATCAAGCAAGAAGATGTAGAAACAGCGTTTCACCTCATGCATCAACTTCGCACTTCAGGGGAAGTTATTCTTGAGACCACAGATAGAGGAGATTGACCAGCATTTTTACCGTGAGTTCCAAATCTTGGCGGGTAGACCATTCATTAAGCCCATGCATGTTATACGCCGCGCTAAATACATCTGAAGTTGGTAATCCATCAAAACTCATTTTTACCCCGTCAAATCCACCACGCACCTTCTTCATATGTGGTTCAAGCCCCACGGCTCGGTAGGCTTTCTGGGCCAATTCATTAACCTTTGGATGTTTTTTAAGGATTTCACCCGAATTTTCGTATCGATATATCTGATCCCATGTCTGAGTAAGGTTTGCTTTCGGGTACTTTTGAGATAGATGATTTATAGCTGCCTCAATACTCGCCTGCATCAAGTCAATATCTGCAGTATCAAATCCGCGCAGAACATATTTAACATCAGCTTTCGTCCATGTACCCGTAATAGCATTAAGACCCAGATACGGTTCTCGGAGTTCTGTTTGCTCTGGTCCCTTAAATTGCGAATCCAAGATGTTCACTAATTCATTCGCGATATTAAGCGCATTGACCATTTTCCCTTTGGCATAGCCAGGATGCTCCGTGACGCCTTCGATTGAAACAGTCACAGACTCTGCGTTAAAGTTTTCTTCAAACAAATTGCCGATCTCTCCATCGTCTACACAATAAGCAAAATCAGCACCCAACGTATCATAATTCAAAAACTCAATACCCCGACCGACTTCTTCGTTATTATTGATGATGATGCGCACTTTTCCATGTGGTATATCTGAATGCTCAGTTAAAAAACGTGCTACATCAATTATTGTTGCTACGCCTGCTTTATCGTCTGCACCAAGCTGGTTTTTTCCATCTCCGGTGATAATATCGTGACCAATTTTTTCGACAAGTTCTGCTTCGGGAATGACGACAGCATTATTTGGTAACGACAGATCACCGCCCTGATAATTTTCGTGAAGGATGGCTTCTGTTCCTTCTCCCGGATTCTCTAAGGCCGTATCATAGTGTGCCATGAGAGCGATAACAGGTACATCTTCATCTGTTGTGGCAGGAATGGTGGCATAGATGTAACCCTCTTCCGTAAGCACCACATCCTCAAGGCCAATCTTTTTTAGTTCTTGGGCAACATATTCTGCACACGGCATGAATCGTTTTTTTGCCTCATCTGTCAATCCATTTAAGTCAGCGGGAGTGCCAAATTGTGAAAGTTGGGAAAGATACGAAACGGACTGAAATTCATACGACTCGAATAAAGAAGCATCGGGTTTCATACTCTGGATAATACCATACTAAAAAGAGCCACATGCTATAATTTTTTTGCCACTAATATACGGACGTCTCATGAAAAAATTTCTCTTTACTCTATTGCCAGTTCTGACCTTCATGATCATATCAGGAATTTTTCTAACGAGATCATCGTACAGCGCATTCGATTTTCCGCTTGATGATGCCTGGATTCATCAAGTGTATGCTCGTTCACTCTTTGAAGGAAACGGATTTGCTTATAACGAAAATATCCAGGAATCGGGGATGACCAGTCCGTTATGGGTTGTTCTGACCGCATCACTCCACGTTTTAGACTACTGGGGTCCCGAAACACTGGTTTTTGGAATAAAAATACTCGGTATAGTTCTAACCATCACATTTATTCGTGGAGCGTTTTCCTTGCTATCGTATATCACCGATTCTGAATATTATGCGTTCGTTGCCACACTCTTTTTGGCATTAGACCCACGATTAACATATTCATCGCTATCCGGAATGGAAACGAGCCTAGTGCTTGCGCTCTTAATCCTTACCATCGTCTGCACAATCAAGCAAAAACATACGCTTTCAATATTGTTTGCTGGATTACTGCCTGTTGCTCGGCCAGAAATGATTATTTTTATGCCGATCTGTGTATATGTATATTCTCGTCTATCAGATAGAAAATGGTTTCCTGAATTATTACTGCTCATTACACCTACGTTGCTCTGGATTCAATTTAACCTTGTCGCCACAGGACATATCTTCCCTAATACGTTTTATTTAAAAGCACAATCGATTCTGAACCCGACGCAAAACATCCACGATCTACACACCTTGATCCATTCAGCAGGCATGGGAGCCATTCCGCTTTTCTATTTACTCATAATTCTCGGTGGATATTATCTCCTCGCAAAAAAATCTGCCCAGCACTCACGAAAGATGATTTCAACGGCGTTCGTTCTCACCTGTATCCTGCTATTCATTGGGATCATTTACACCCGACAGTTTGAAATATCAAATTCTGGATACTACTGGCGAAGATATGCAGATATTCCATATTTTATGCTGGTCCTAATCGCTGGCGTAGGTTTCGCGTGGCTCGTTGCCAAGCTGCGCCAAACCATTTTGGCACAACGGCCGTTGACAGGAATTTTAGTCATCATTTTATTAGCCCTAAACATACCAACATATCTTACGCAAGCGAATAAACAACGGGATTATTTATCCTCAGATGGACGATCAATTAACCTCATTAACGTTCAGGCGGGCAAGTGGATTAATGACCACGTGCCTGTTTATGAAATCGTTGCGGTAAACGATGCTGGAGCATTGAAATATTTTGGAAATCGGCCAACAATTGATCTTCTAGGACTGAATGCCTCGGCAATCATGTTTGAGACTGACCCAAAAATAAAAATCGCCAAAGCCGATTGGGTAGCAGTTTTCCCACATTGGTTTCCCCAAAACACTTTTGATTTTTTTGCACCTATCACTACGTTTGAAATAGATCCAGCAGAATACACCGTCTGTGCGTGTCCAGATAACGACCTGACAATTATGCATAGAACACACTAACTATTGCACGTTGATCAGTCCAAATAATGCGCTACAATACCTCTATGGGTTCGTACGAAACACTTTTAGGCACTTGGCACAAAACGATACAATACAGCAATATCTTTGATTATCCATTGACCATCGACGAGATTCATTTATATGCTATCGGCAACCACCCCATTAGCCTCGAGCAATTCAAATCGTGGGTAGAGAAAAATCAATTACTTTTGAACGACCAGTTTACATGTGTTGACGATTTATGGAGCGTGAAAGGAAGGTCAAAAATTGCCCCAATTCGCCAAAAAAGAAGTAAAATCAGCCAAAATAAAGTCCAGCATGCCAAACGAATCTTAGCACCATTGCGAATAATCCCTTGGATTTCCTTTATTGGAATCTCAGGTGCCACTGCCGCTAATAACTCTCGGTTTGCTGACGATATTGACTTATTTATTATCACCCAGCCCAATAGAATGTGGCTTTCTCGAGCTCTTATTTTGATATATCTGACCCTGATTCGCCAACGGTATAACATGCGTCAACGAGCAAAAAACGCACGTCCATCCTTTTGCGTCAACCATATTATCACCACCAAAGAATTGACCCAAAAACATCAAGATATCTATGTCGCCAATGACATTGCCCGCTTACAAACAGTCATTAACAAAGGTCAAACGTACGAAAAATTTATCGCCGCTAACGAATGGGTAAAAAACTATTTGTGTAACTGGTGGGAAATTAAGGGAAAACACATAACAATCACTGAGTCTCTGAGGGCAACACTTGAGAAAGATCCTCAGTTGCACCAGATCTTATTTATTGTTTCAGCACCCATTAGGATGCCATTTGTTTTACTGAGTTGGGTGATTGATCTTATGGAAAAAGCCACACAAAGCTTGCAAAAACAACGGTTATACGAAAATGAACTTTACGTAGAGACATCCACACCGCCACTGCAGTTTCATCCACATGATAATCGAGATTGGGTTATCCGCGAATATCTTCTCGCCATGAGAAAGACGAACTACTAAACTTCAGTCTGTTCATATTATATTTAGTTACGTTTGGGGAAATCAGTCGGGTAAACGATGAACTACATCATGCCGGGCATTCCACCGCCCATGCCTCCAGCCATTGCGGCCGCGGCTGCGTCATCCTTGTCATCTTTAATATCGGCAATGAGTGCTTCTGTGGTTAAGATATTAATCGCCACTGAAGCTGCGTTTTCTACAGCCGTTCTTGTCACGCGTACTGGATCAAGAATTCCGTTCTCTAACATAGAAGTGAACTCTCCGGTCATGACGTTGAAACCAGTATCTCCTTCTTTCTGGTCAACTTCACGTGTTACCCATCCAGCATCAAAACCTGCGTTTGAAGCTAATTGTCGGATCGGTGCCTCTAACGCGTTAAACATGATGCGG
>JAGQKX010000054.1 GCA_020429905.1 candidate division WWE3 bacterium | reverse complement strand
CTCTGGTGTCTCTTCCGCGAGCGACCTAAATGTATCATTAGCAGTCTACTTATCCACATGTTAATCCTTGACGTATATATACACCATACTTGCCGACTTATAGCATAGTGAATATATCACCCTATAGTAATATGACCTATAATAATTACATCCCCCACCCTAATTTGACCCCAATTTTGCCTTTCATAACAACCAAAACTTGAGTACGCACTTGTTTTTGGTTGAGTTATAGCGGTAAATTAAATTCGCCAATCAATGAAATTTATCCCCCAAAACCGCTCCTAAGCTAAAAATTAGGTAAGTTCCCCTACTCTTTCATTGGAACACACAAAAATATTGAATAATATAAAGCATTTTTAATATTATTTATGGAAAGTTACCCAGAAGTAAGATACAAGAGAAATATCCCTAATATATGGCCTTGTTTTTAACTTCCTCTCCCCTAGCCCAGGCCACTGATCAGGGCAACCACAAAGAGCACCCAGGACAAAAGTATTAATTCGCTCAGTCCTTTACTCGTCAAACTACGTGTCATCTTCCCTTGTATTGTAACCAAAAACACCATTAACGATGCGGTCCAATAAATGACTCGTACAGGTGTGCTGATATTCCAGGAACTCGTGAGAATTACTAATACAATCATCAATATGGAGACAACGATTGCCTCATGTATGGGTACCGCTACTCGCGAAACAAATTCGTCGACAACTTCGATTTTGCTCAAATAAAAATATACGATACTCACTAAGAAAGTGTAGAAGGCCCACAGCCAAGCAGCGAATTCTACGCTCAACGGGTTAATAATAATGAACGTTGACCATAAAAAGCTGGTTATTCCGATGACAATCACAAGACTCGAACGAGCCGCCTTTAATAAGGGCACGGTGCGGACAGTCGCCGCATTAATAATGTTAATCGTTAGTAACGTGATATAAAGAAGGATCGTGGCAAATAACGAGATAACTACCATAAAGAAAGGGTCGCCATCAGCCATAAAAAAAAGATAAATAACTGCAACACTCATTAAAAATGGGACCACCGAGAAAATAATGTACTCCGGGAAATGAAAATCACTTTTTAGGACGTAAATAAAGGCTACGGATAAACAAACAATCCACAGAAGCAAAGAAAAACTGAACAACGGCCCAGGAAAATATGCATTGAAGAAAAATAACGCTGCAATGGACGCTCCATAGATGACTGAGATAAACACAAAAAGAGTTCGTTTAGGCATAAAAATGTGAGCGAGTTAGCGTAACTCCCACAGTTGCTCATCGGTTAAATCAACCTCTCCTACCGAATCTCCCGATTGAGGTTCATGAGAAACAGTCACTTCACCTGTTTTTTCTGAGGGCGCCTGAGGTGTGGTTGCTGGGGCGAGCGGTATTTGTTGATCAAAATTAGGGGTTACATTTGCAGCCGGCGCCTGCTGAGGAGGCGCATTATTTGTACCCTGCGCTGGAGACACGGGAGTTTGCTGAACCGCTGGAGTTTGTTTTTTAGGTTGTTGTGGCTGAGACTGCTGTTTTTGTTGGTTATAGTTAGGCTGCGGTTTTGGTGTCTGAGGGATCAACCCTTTACTCTCATCGATTTTGTGCAACTCTTTTAAGGCAGCCCATTCGATATTTTCCACCGGAACGTCTTGAGCGGGAACAATAACAATCGCCTTATCCCCTATTTCACCGCCGTAGTACTTCACTGCAGCCGCGACCACATAATAAATACCATCTTGTGTATGCACCGCCCATTGATTATCCTTTTTCGTTAAAATACCCTCGATTTCCTTGCGCTCAACATGATCAAGCTGTTTAAATGAGTAGCGCGAACCGGTTTCGTCCACTTCAACTATTTCTAATCGGTCACCAATCACGAGCATCGATTTGCTCACATAATTAGGGGGAAGTTGATATTTTTTCTCGTCTCCATCGGAAATCATGAAAATCCCGTCAAAGTACCCTTGTTTACCAATAATGGTTTCTTGGCCTTCTTCGCCCTCGGATGTGTCTGCACCGCCTGCCTCAGAAGGGGTACCCTTCTTTTCAGCAGCTGTATCTTCTTTTGGTTTCTCATCTTGTTTGGGCGGTTGGGCTTCAGCTGTTTTTTCTGTGGCTTTGGGCTGTGATGCTTGAGCACTGTTACTAGAATTTTGCTTTGAAGCAGATGGATCTTTCTGACTTACCGGTTGCTTCTCGGGAGGACGCTGTTGAGGGGTGTTTTGTTGATTTTCTGTAGTTTGTGGCTTGGGCTGATCTTCATTTTCAGTAGACATAGAGGCAAGCATGGCTTTCATCTCGGCAATTTGCTTTTCCGCCATATCGATCTTACTCTTCATGTCATTGTAGTTGTCATTAGGTGTGTTGTTCATCTTGTTTTTCTTCTATAAATACTTCCTCGGGTGAAGTAACTACGTTCTCTTGAGTTGCATTGGTTTCTATATTCAATTGATTAACGTTATCCATGCGAGCTTTATCCGCTTGTGATTGGCGTTGTAGGCGCAATCTACTTACGATATCGTCGTCCATACCGGGGGCAAATACTTTGGCAGACCAATCCGAAATACGCTTCTCGACTAATTGTTTTGGTACACCGTACTTTTTACGTGATAATTCTATCACTTTTTCCTTGTTGTTTGTACGAAGGCCCTCATCGATCGGTAAGCTTCCGGCACTGAACGGACGGCTCTGCGTCAGATCGATCATCAATTTTAGATACATATTGAATCGTTCCAAGGTAACAAAGTCGCTCTCATCAAATATTCCAGCAAATTCCTTAGCGAGCACTTCAGCATCGCTCTGACCAATGGTGAACGCCAGCATCGACCCTACGTTACCAAAAACAGCTTCACGAACCTCAGCAGAGTTTGAAAGTCCAGATTGCTCCAATTGGCCAATATATTGGTGCGCCATGATTAGGCATAATCGATATTTTCGGGCTTCAGACAAAATCGTCGCAAAAGACGAAGAAATGAAGTTTTGGAACTCATCTACGTACAAATAGAAATCTTTACGCTCTTTCTCTGGGATTTTTACTCGCGCCATGGCGGCAAACTGCAAACGTGACACAATTAAACTACCGAGAATGTTTGAGTTATCATCTCCGATTTTACCTTTGGATAAGTTTACTAAGAAAATTTTCTGTTGGTTCATAATCTCGTCAAACTGCACCGTGGAGCGGGCATTACTCACTAAGTTTCGAATAATTGGACTTGCCAAAAATTGCCCGATACGGTTTTGAATAGGCGCAATTGCTTCACCACCCGATCGAGAATCTTCGAGCTGCGGATATTCATTATTCCAAAAATCAATCATGACTGGATCTTCGAGCAAATGGACAATATATCGACGGTAGGTTAAATCGGTAAGCATGCGGGTGATTCCCAGTAATGTGCTGCCAGGAATTTCGAGCAATGACAAAATAAGATGACGGAGTAAGTGTTCCAAACGAGGACCCCAACTGAATTCAAATCGTTTTCTGAACACTTCAATCAGTCCGCTGGCTACGAGACCTTTTTGTTCGGGGTCGAACAACTCCAACATGTTAATGGCCAAAGGATAATTTAAGTCTGATGGATCAAAGAGCACAACATCTTCCATACGGTGGTCAGGAATATGTTCCAGAAGCAGATCAATAGAATCACCGTGCGGATCAATAAAGGCTAATCCTTCCCCGTTATAGATGTCACTAATTGCCATGTTTTGCATCATAGTAGATTTACCCGTACCAGTTTTCCCGATGATATACATGTGCCGACGTCTATCATCACGTTTGATGCCAAATTTGATCCGTTCATTTCTAAAGGTAGTTACTCCCAGCGCCGGTTCAACATTTACCGGAAGATCTAACGGATATTCAGCTTTTTTAGCTTTGGTCCAAGCAATATTGGGTGTCGCCACGGACACATTTGGTAAATGGAATAATGACGCGAGTTCTTCTGTGTCGAGAATAAGCGGATCGCTTTTTGACGGCACTAAGATCCGTTTTTGATATTGTTCGATAGATTTCAGCCCATCGGTAGCATCTTTTCGAACAAAACTGTTAAGGTTAGCCGCAGAAAACTGTTTTAGGGCTGAAGTTAACGCCCCAATTTGCTGATCGGCTTCGGCCTGATTAGCGCCAATGCCAACAATCCTGACACACGATTCAAATCCCAGTTTCGCCAATTTGTTCTCAATTGATTTAATGGCTGTTTCTTCACCTGCCGTAAGCACGATCTCTTTTTTCTTTTTTTCCTTATCTTTTGATGCTGCTGGATCGGCTATGCCTCCCGTAAAAATACTTACGGGAATTGAGACCAGCACGGTTAAAAACTCTTTACCTAATTGTTTAAAAATTGCCACAAATTCATTCTCTCCCCCTTGCTCAAACTCGGTTCCCGTTTTTACGGCAGAGATATATTCATAACCAATTTTCTGCCAAGTATCGTCAACGGGGCGTATCAACAATTGAATCCAGGCTCGTTGTGTTCCAATACGTTCATCAACCGCCGAAGTAATCGCTGCCAACGGATCGACTTCGAAATCTGGGAATGTCTTAATCGGGAAAAAATATGGTTTTGAGATCGATAGTTCAGTCGCGGCAACCGCATCAGTGGCAGGACTAAAATTCGACGCGTAATCTTCTACCACATTAATTTCTGCTTCTGGATATTGAGCGTAAATTTGAGATTTTACGAATTTTTCAAAAAAAGGCGGAACGACGGTATAGAATTTCACTCCTTGCGAATCGGCCGCTATTTCAAAAGAAACATGTACGTTTGCCCCTTCTTTTTCAAGTAATCCGTGGAGTGCAGAGAACATGATACCTGCGGCTACCGGACCTTGTTCATTAAACTTAGGGACTTTAATTTCTAAGACGAGACGTTCTTCAATGCCTTCATCGAGATCCGGCGTTTTGAGTCGGTTTCTGAGGGCTCGAAGCGCCAAGGCAAAAGAAAAAACGGCAATTGCGATGACGACCACAATAATATTTAGCGTTGAGGATGGCGTAAGAAAATTCAAGTCTAACATTGAAAATTGTACTATTTAATTCATTGTAATTCCCCTGGAATATATTGACAAATAGTACTCTGGTCTATACAATTCCTATAGTTGTCTCTCTCCACATATACAGTGGGTCGACTTTTTGAACTTCAAATTGATCACCCACG
>JAGQKX010000053.1 GCA_020429905.1 candidate division WWE3 bacterium | reverse complement strand
GAATTACAAGATCAGGTTTTACTTCTTTTATTCTAGAAAATGCATTCAACTTCCTCCCAATTAACTCAGACTTATACCCTTTTAATGAGAGTTTAGATTGATATACTTTTCCTAATAATTTGTCATCTTCAACAATAATAATTTTTTTCATTGAGTTGCTAGTGGTATTTCGGTAAATGGTGGTTTGTCTTCAGAAACGGTTTTCCGAGTTAGATCTAAAACTCTCAACCAATGAGGTACAATTTCGTAAACAACGTAGTCATCTCCTTCGATCCGGAGGATGGGCGGCCAAAAATCTTTCAAATGGCTCACAGCATCAATTATTTTATCTAAAGATAGATCGTAAACTTCAGAGTCCGTGATCTGGGTTACCGTACCTGCCCCCTGCACCAGCATCTGATCGTGTTCCCAAACGGAATAGCTTATTTTAGGATTATTTTGTAACGCCTTGGCCTTAAAACTATCTTTTCTGGAAGTAAAATACATTTTGAAGTCGTCATCAACGGCAAAAATAACAACAGAAGAAATTGGATCATTTTCATGAGCAACAGCTATCGACATGACTGAAACGTTTCTCAAAAATTCTAGCACCTCGCTTGGAGTGTGTTCCTGATACATAGTACGTACTTCTTTTATTATTGTACTAAATGATCTGTATTAGCCAAGTGCTAAAATACCATCTTGTAGCCTTACTTTTTTGTACATATTTCTAATTTGCTAATCTCGAGATAAAATAGATCCGTGGAAAAGCTTATCAATCGATTTTTATCTAGTGCATTTTTGGTTCTCCTGCTGACGGCAATTTTCATGACAGCAGTATTCTTCACTCGTGATTCTAGTGACCCCTTCCCATCCTCATACGACGGTGAAAATGTTTCTAGCTTTGAAGAATGTGTCACGGCAGGCAACCCCATCCTTGAGTCCTACCCACGTCAATGCCGAGTCAATGATCAGACATTTACGGAAGATATTGGTAACGAGCTCGAAAAAATCGAAACGATCTTGATTCAATCTCCTCGTCCTAATCAAACGGTTACGAGCCCAATTACTATCGCTGGACAAGCTCGCGGCAGTTGGTATTTTGAAGGAATTTTTTCGGTCGAACTTACTGATGCGAATGGAAATAGTTTAGGCAAATCAACAGTCAAAGCAATTCGTGATTGGCAGACTGAAGAATTTGTAGCTTTTTCGGGAATTTTGACGTTCTCACAGCCAACAACCAAAACTGGAAAACTAATTTTAAATAAGGCGAACCCCTCTGGCTTAGAAGAAAATGAAGATGCACTGCATATCCCCGTTAAGTTCTAGACATTAATCTTTTATGGGGAATTAGTCCGGCGATTGTTTGCTGGATTTCTTTTTCGACTTCTTCTGCGTTTCTTTTTGATATTGTTCTTCAAGTTCTTTTTTCACTTCCTCAGAAAATGGCCCCGTTACTTCTATGTCTTCGGCAGGTGACTTACGCATTTTTCGACGCGTAATTTTTATAACAATCAAAACTAAAATTAGGAATATGACTCCTATAAACCCTGCACCAATAAGACGTAATGTCTGAATTGAGGGCAGTTTAAGGGCGTTTGCCCGTCCATCCAGTTGGTCAACAGGTTGATCAAATTCCTCACCGTAACCGACAATACTGCCTTTAGCAAAAATAAGACTTACGGAATTGGCTTTAAGATCGCGTTTTGTGAACACAACGGTCCCCCCGTCAGCCGAGACATAGGTAAATTGGCCGTTTGATGTACCTTCAGAAGCTGTGGGACTGGTTATCGTGTCTAAAATATTACCATTCAAATCGACTACAACCACATCTGAATCACCCACATAAATATATTTTCCATCAGCAGAAAACGTTCCTTGATGAGAATACCGATTGAGCGACCAAAGCCGTTGTCCAGTTTTTGCATCATATAGCGTACTGGCGTATTGTCCTCCACCCCCGGCAAATAAATATTCTCCATCTGGTGAGAATGCTACCCAAGAAGCCGTTCCTTTTTGGTGGTATTGCCAAAGTTGGTCTCCGGTCTCTGTCTGGATCACGGTGACATGCCCTAATTTACTTCCGGAAGCTAGATATGAACCGTCTTTGGATAAGGTAAATGCGTCCACAAATGGCCACGCTCCAATATCAGCTTTCCAGACAACCGATCCGTCATCGATTGATAACTTATATGCATTTCCATCTCCGGAACCTGCATATATATATTTGGATTCCTCATCAAAAATGATCCTTCTGACTTGCCCCTTCAAATCTGTCTTCCAGACAAAATCTCCCGTGAGAAGATCAAAGACCACGATCGCCCCACCACCATGACCAACAGCTAGATATTTGTTATCAGGTGAAATAGTTACCTCCTTGCTATCAATACCACCTTCACTGCTTGGCATTCTAAGACCATCTGCGTAATCTGAAGAATTTTTGGTCCAAACCGGATTTCCGGTAGCTACATCAATAACACCAAATGAATGGGTTGGATTAGAAGTCGTGAAGGCGGCATACGTACCATCTTCAGAAAGGTCTGCTCCCCAGCCTTCATAACCCATCTCATACGTCCAAATCAATTTACCGTCAATCGAATAGAGATACAGTTTGGATGCTGTTTTGTCCTGCCCAGACCAATTTTCCATTCCATTGATCAGCAATATGTATTTGCCCAAGGCATCTGTATCACCCTTCCAAAAACCGATATCCGTTTTTACTGTTTGATCAATGCTATATTGGGCTTTATCTTCGGGTGCTTGTAGTTCAATAACGTAATTTGTCTTTTCTGGATCAACATAGACAAACCCAAAACCACCTTCACCAACCGTTTCATGAGCATATGCATCAGTAACAAACCATCCTGATGTCTGTTCTTGCCCTTCTGTCACTGGTGGTTGATTACAAGGGGCGGGTGGCGGATCACAGTCGGTTTGGTCCTGTGGTTCGGTCATTTGGCCGCTAGTTTCTGAAGTTTGTCGGGCATAGATCATCCAATCATCTCGTGTCGGTACTCCGGGGAAGGTGAATGAGCCATCCGCTGCACTCGTCACCGTCGTTGACCAATTTCCTGTAGTCAATACAACTGGAACATCACCAACGGGCATATTATCGTGGTCAATAAGCGTTCCAGTCAGAATCAGGTCGCCAGAAATTGAATCCGTATCCAACACATCAACCTGATAGGTCACCGTCTCAGTACGAGTTTCTCCGGAAGATTGGTTTTCGAACCGCCACTCAACGGTTCTACTTTGATCACCTGATGATTCTTTGTCGAGTCTGCCCCAATTTTCATCTAAAAATGTTTGTACAGTCTTAGTCTCACCTGGATCTAGATATAAAACTTGGGGCTGAGGCCAACCAACAATTTCTTGCTCGGTATCAACGACATAGATCGAGAAAAATATTTCTTGGTATTGGTCACTGGTATTTGTAACATCGAATTGATGATTGATTACTCTATCGAGCGGTAATGTTGCCTGAGGAGTCCCTGGGTCAATTTCGAGATAATCAAGCCCGTCGGCATAAACGAACGTCGTTGAAGCGACAAAGAAAAACACCGTTAACAAGGCAATCTTTAAATAACGATTCATCTATACACAGAATAGCGGAAGAAGAAGTGTCTGACAAGCATTTCTTCGAATCGGGATTTTAATTTACCTGTTACCTTAAGGACTTGCTTCTTGTGATACCATTGTCTCTGTATGATTAAAACAATAATCACTGATTTCTCCTATGTATTACTGTATCCGAAGGATAGGAACTATACTGATTCACTCAATGGCTTATACGCCAAGGTAAATTCTGATTCTCCTGATTTTGATTTCTTCTCTTATTTCCAATTAGATTTGGATGTTTTGGAATACTACGCCATTCTGGCTCGAAATTATTCCCTTCATATTTTTACTTCTAGTGTGATTCAGAATGATCCTCAGGTCCAAGAATATATTGCCCATGTGTTTCAAGGAATTTTTTCAGCTGAAGAATTAGGTATCAAAAAGAATGATCCAGCTGGGTATACGTATTTGACTCAAATATTACATCAAGATCCATCCGAGATAGCTTTCATTGACGATAGCGAGCGAAATGTAACTGCTGCACAGGAGGCAGGACTTTGGGGGGTACAATTTGAGTCGTTAGAAAAACTTAAAAATGATCTTGAAAAATTATGTGCATTAGCCGAGAAAACGCCGTAGTCCGGGATATTTTTTTATAAATTCCAACTTCTCTATCCACGTATCTAAACCCCAGGTACGACCAGCAGCAAAAACCGATAACACGAGAAGAACCGAAATATAGACAATATGCTCATCAATTAATAAAGAATGTTCGGGAGGGAACCCTGCCAACCAGTATAGTCCCATCAACAAACACCCAAAAAACGCTGCCGCTCTAAACAGCGTACCAGTCAACAAACCTAACCCGATAGCCAATGCGCCATAGGCATTCAAATAATCAATCATTTTATTACTCGCCAAACTATTGAATGTTTGCGCAAACGGACCCGATACGTGCGTTAAAAACGAGGTAGCGCTCCAGTCTGGGGCATCAGTGAAATAGGTAATTACTTTAGCATAGCCAGCGTAAATAAATATCCAAGCGATGACTATCCTCAGAAAAAACAATGTTTTGGTTTGGCGAGAAGACATACTACATTTGCAGAAGAATGTGCGCTGCTGCAAAATAAATCGAGACACTCATTAAATCCTGAAGAATTGTCGCAATGGGGCCGCTTGCATTTGCAGGATCGAAATTCATTTTACCAAAAATATACGGCACAAAAAGACCCGTTATCACCGACGAGAGAATGGCAAAAAACATTGAAATCGATAAAATTGCCGCGATTGTGGAGGTGCCATAGATAAGAATTGTAGTCAGATAGACCATAATTGCACTAATAATTCCCAATGAAAGTACGACCATCAGCTGTTTAGAAAAATATTTCAAAATCGATAATTTGGGGTTAAGTGACAAATCTCTAATAATAAATGCCTCCATTTGAGTCCCTACCGCGTCACCCATATAGACAATGAGTGGAATGAACGCTGCCAAAATAATATTTTGACTCAATGTCACTTCGAATACTTCGACGATCTTCGCTGCCGCAATACCTCCAACGAGCCCTAGAATTAACCATGGAAGCCGATGAATTACAGATGCTTTAAGGGGAGTATTGAT
>JAGQKX010000052.1 GCA_020429905.1 candidate division WWE3 bacterium | reverse complement strand
CACGTAATTATTACTGAAGAACAATACCACGAGATGAATCCCATAACGATGGCATTGAACACCGTTAGTGAAGACACCTCCACCAGGTATATCCAAAGAAGCAGGCTCAACCCGATCGAAAGAAATGTTATCACGACCATTTTGGGAGTAAACGTTGGTTTTCGAATATCACCCCACAGAAAAAGCCGTATCCGTTTTTTCCAAGACAATGATCGGAGGTGACTCCTAAACCGATCCAAACGATATTCTTTGATTTGCCAAAGATAGAGCCAATTGAGTGGAATAAACATAACGCTATACGATAAACTGATCTATTTCTTCTGCAATTTCTTCTGGATAATTATAGGGAATGAGATGATCTCCTTGAGAATAAATTTTTAGTTTTGAATCTGAGATATTTTCATGGAGAAAATGTGCGTCTCCAATAGGTACCATGGCATCTTTCTTACCCCAAAGGATAAGCGTCGGAATCTTAATTTCTGAAACAAGCCCGCGTAGGTCCTCTTCAATCACTTTGATAAATGTCTGCTGCATGACCCCACTCGCCCGATAGTAATCTTTTCGGCCTAAGAGAATCCGCCAGAGTTTGTGAATAATTGGCGACAATAACGAAAGCCCCGGTATGGAAAACACAGATTTACCAATTGTACCAATCGCTTTAATAAGCTTTGTTTTAAAATTAAGCTCATGTTTAATACCGGCTGAGGCAATGAGGATAAGCTTGTCGACTTTTGATGGATATTCGATCGCATATTTGATTGAAATCCTACCTCCAAATGAATGCCCACAGAGGGAGAAATGTTCCCAACCAAGAGAACGGACTTGTTGATCAACCCAAACTACATAGTCAGAAACACCCCAAGGTTCTTGAGGGGGTTCTGCCTCTCCAAAACCAGGGAGACTCGGCGCGAAAACCTCATGACCTTTTGCCTTAAGTTCAGAAACAAGCATTTTCATTTTTTCTGGAGCATGACCGCCCCATCCGTGCAAAACGACGACTTTCATATTGTTACAATACCACAATGATCTCCTCTTAGCGCTAGATCAAAGGGATTTAATTGATATCCCTATTGTTTGTAATTTTTCAAAGAAATCTTCGAAGATAGCTGATAAATCTTGCTCACAGGTGAGAGTGACTACCCCATCAGAGATACTCGCAGCTAACAACATGCTGATTGCAGCCTCAGAAATATTAAAAATCTCATCAAAGGCTTTTAACTTGGTAGGACCGAATATTTCAAGAACGGTATCTTCTTCGGATGAATGGAGATTTACCTCAGCTCCAAATTTTTTCAATCCTTCCAAAAGCTTCTCTACGTACATTGGTTTTTTCGAAAATCGAATTTCGGAAACTCCGTCTATTTGCGTGAGCACAACAGTGAGCCAACACGCCCAAACAGTATCGAACCCAGGATATTCTCGTGAATGAATATCTAGCGGATTTAGTCCTTTCTTATCAGATAGCCAGACGTGCAACGAAGTACCTTCGATTTTATATTTAACTCCCATACGGGTCAGTTTGGATGTTAACGGAACGACAACTTTGGTGTTTGTCTCCTGAAAAACGACATCTCCAGTCGTACCAAGAACCAACATCACCCAAAACGCGAGTTCATCTTTATCTGGATCCAGGGAAACAGTTGTTCCTTTCAATTTTGCAACACCCGTGATTTGCACCGTTTGGTTATCTGATAGCTCAATGTTTGCCCCCATCTCAATAAGGATATCTAGTAAGCGGGTTATTTCTGGATCTTCCGAAATACCATGCAGTGTAATTGACTGATTACCGAGAATTGATAGCAGTACAACGACAGCTGATATTAATTCAGAATTATCTGCTAGCCGAAAGTCAGACAAACGTACTGGATTTTGTAGAGTAGCATACCCATCACTGAATGTGATTTCCTCACCAAATAGACTACTAAGGTCTCCTAATAATTGGGTAATAATTCCCGTTCTTTTATTACTTTCTCCAATTGACGCGCGTGCAAATCGAGCAAAAATAGCGCCCCAAAATAACAAATTCCTGGCCGTAGAATCAATAAAATTTGCAGGAATAGCTTTAGTTGTAATCGTTGACGCGTCAATAACTGTTTCTGACTTTTCCTGATGTATCGCCACTCCAAGAAATTTAAGACATTCGAGCATTGAATCGATCTCGGTTGTTTGAGGTAAATTCTTAATTTTGACTGGTTCAGAGGCAAGTATTGAAGCTGCTAGCATATATGAAGCAAGTTGCGTAGACCCACCAATAGTTATTTCGCCTTTTACCGGCTTCCCTCCTGTAATGACATATGTATTTGGCATATTTTTTAGAAAACCCTAATCTTAAGAGATTTTGAGGTAATTATATCTCAGAATCATTTATTCTGCAGGCAAAATCACTTTGGAGCGATGCCAAAATACGGAATAAGTTCTTTGGCCATCTGTAACCAGAGTGGAATTGCCGTCTCAGCAGAGTAGGTTGACGTTTTTGGTTTATTCAATCTTACAAGTAAAACAAACGTTGGATCGTCAACAGGAGAAAACCCAACAAATGTGACATTCGTTTTGTTAGGATCATATCCACCAGCGACAGGAATCTGCGCAGTTCCCGTTTTTCCCCCAATGGGATAATTATCTAGACCTTCATGCTGAACAAACCATTGAAATTCTCCCTCATCTACCACACTCTGTAACATCGAGCGCATCGTCCGTGCAGTGTCTTCGCTAATCACTCTGGTTGAAAATTTCGGATTTAGATAAATAGTTTCATTCTCAACCGGGTCATGTAATTCTTTCACCACATAGGGCTGCATCCGTACACCATTATTGGCTATGGTGGCCATAGCAGAAATGAGCTGAAGTGGAGTGACTGAGATACCTTGTCCAAAAGCGGCAGTGGCAACATCAATATCAGTCCATGTTGAGGGAGGTTTGACGAGTCCCTGCTCTTCTCCTTGCAGATCAATCCCGGTCTTTGCCCCAATACCAAAATTGTACAGATACTGCTGTAACTTTTCGGAACCTATTTTCATGCCAACATGAGCGGCACCTGGATTGTCCGATAATTGGAGAATTTTGGCGATATTTATGTTTCCGTGATATTTATCATTCCAGGTTCGTATTTCATATCCTTGGACCGGAAGTGGCCCCGTATCGTTATAAATATAGTCAGGAGTAATTACCCCAGTATCTAAACCTGTAGACATGGTGAGTGCCTTCATTACTGATCCAGGTTCATAATTATCCGAAATGGCGTAGTTTTTAAAATTAGTTACTTTTGAAACATCGCTCTCCCCTTTAAGAAATTCATTCCAATTTCCGGGATCAAATGAGGGGTAATTTCCCATCGCTAAAACTTCACCAGTTTTGGGATTGAGTAAGATATATGATCCGTAGTCAGCTCTATATTTTTCTACTCCTTCTTTCAATTTTTGATCAAGCATGTATTGGAGCTCTCTTCGAATTGTTAGAACGAGATCCATACCAGGTTTTGGTTCGGTTGGTTCAAACACACCGATAGGAATCGGTTTACCACTCGCATCAATTTCTGAAATAATATAGCCATGCGTACCCGTTAACTCTCCATTGTAATAACCTTCTAGTCCAAAATAACCGGTTGGTCTCCCAAATTCATCTGACCCAACAAAACCAAGCACATGGGCAGCTAATTCTTTCTCTGGATAGGATCTAACCTTTTCAGACTCAAAATAAACCCCTGGCATATCAGCAGCATCGAGATCGTCTCTCAGGGAGGCACTCAGTCCATGCATAATGGGTACCCATAACCGACCCTCTTCGCTTAAGGACTGTTTTAGAGATTCTTCTTTTTCCTTAACAGCATCTTTCATTCCATCCTCGTCAAGTTTGCATTCATTTTTTTTATTTTGAGCTGAATCAAACGCTTCAGAGAGAAGACATGGTCCTGACTTAAATGCAATATTCTTCATTAGAAATTCGACCAGGGCATCCACATCTTCCACTTCTTGTGGGTTAATATACAATAAATATGCTTCCTGAGTAGTAGCCAATAACGTTCCATCCGAACTATATATTTTTCCTCGTTCAGCAATAAGTTCCCGTTTGTAATAATGTTGTTTTGCGGCTAATACTTGATACTTACCATGATTAATAATTTGAAGCGAGAACAATCTTCCGACAATGATCGTACACAGAATTAAAAAAACGATTCTGACAATATTGAGGCGGTGGTGAGTAGGCGGCAAAGATGATTTCATTCCGTCGTACGGCTAGCAAAGGAATTGATCGGGGCTACAAATTCAACTTGTTCTGGATGTACCTTTACGAGACCCATTTCATATGCAGTTGATTCAATACTTTCTAGACTCGATTGGTTATTCAGCGCTTCAACGAGCCTCGCGTTGTCAAGTTCAAGCTGTGCCTTTTGAGATTCGTATTCGCCGATTAATTCTCCCGCAGTGGCAATTTCTCCGGAAAGCCAAATCTGCATGCCAAAAGCAACCCCAGCAAATGCGAGGACAACTACTACGACTGCATTAACTCGCCCATGCGCTTTCTGAGTTTGTAATTTCTGATGTTTTTTTAGTTCAATTTTTTCTAGATTCATATTTTTTTAAGTCGTTCGGCCACCCGCATTCTCGCGGAGCGAGACCGACGATTTTTCTGTACTTCTTGCTCAGTTGGAATTACCGGTTTGTTCGTTATGACCGAAAGCCTAGACTCTTTCTTAAAGAAAAGTTTTACAATTCGATCTTCCAACGAATGAAACGATATTATGGCTAACCGCCCTCCAGGGTTAAGTAAGTCGACTGCTGACTCTAATCCTCGCTTCAGGTTTTCAAGTTCGTCATTGACCTCAATTCGTATAGCCTGAAACGCGGTGGTTACCATTTTTTTCTCATCATGATGTGTATCTTGTGCTACTGATGAGATCAGTTCCACTAACTGGTTAGTCGTCGTTATAGGCGTTACTCTACGGGCGCCTGCAAGACGATGAGCAAGTTGTTCAGCCAGCTGTTCTTCACCATACCGAAGAAAAACTTCATATAATTTTTTTTCTGGATATGAGTTCAAAACCTCCGCAGCAGTTTTTTCTGCGTTGGGGTTCATCCGCATGTCCAGAGGTTCATTGTGTCTAAATGTAAAACCTCTCTTAGAGAAATCGAGATGATAGCTACTAATACCAATATCCATTAGGATTCCATCAACTCCGACAAAATCGTTTTTTGTCGCGATTTCTTTAAGATTGTTAAAATTGCCTCTTACAAGTCT
>JAGQKX010000051.1 GCA_020429905.1 candidate division WWE3 bacterium | reverse complement strand
TGTATATTTCGAATATTGTAAACGACAGACCTCCCGGAAATAGAGATCCACTACCTGAAGAGATAGATCTCTACTCTCCATTCTTACTGCAACTATTAAAAATTATCCAACCGAAAATCCTGGCTACACTCGGACGGTTCTCAATGAAATTTATGCTTGAACTATGTCATATTCCTGATGCAAACCAGACTATCTCTCAGCTCCACGGTCAAGCGTTTAAGACGCGTGTTTCTTATGGATCTATCATTTTGATTCCACTCTACCATCCCGCCGTAGCTCTGTATAACGGAAGCCAACGATCAGTACTTGAACACGATATGGCTATTTTGAAAAAGATCGCAGATACACACACTTGAAATATAGGTGAATTCACATCTACGGCATGGTATTCGTCGAGGAAGTTGATGACGATTCATTCACAATGGAGTTCATCTTTTGCTCCAAGGTAGCAATATGATCATGAAGTCTCTCGATTTCTTTTTCCTCTTGTTCTCCAACCAATAGTGAAGCAATACTCGCGGTAATTAAAGAAAATGTAGTAATGCCAAAAATCATCAAGAGAAACCCAATCAATCTCCCCGCAAACGTCACGGGGTAATAATCTCCATATCCTACCGTGGTGATGCTTTCGATACTCCACCAAATACCATCATAAAACGTCACAATGTTTGCTTGAGAATCTCCGCGTTCAAAAAGAGTTACTAAAGAACCCAAAAAGACGGTCAGAATAGCTAATGAAAGGAGCACATATTGAAATCGGTATTTTTTGATGAAATCTTTTGCTTGGTGAAGAAAACGGATCAATAGTGGAAATACTCTTATAAGCAATACGTCGTCACCAAAGAGCAAGGCGATGAGACGATAAATCTGATTTCCCACATCTTCTAATGCCGCAAGTTGGACAATCCGAACTAGCCGTGTTAACCGTAAAATCGGGAAAAAGACGATTAATACGTCGAACCAATGTGTAACCAAATGCCGAATTTTTTTCTCAGAGAGATAGGTCATCAAAACCAACTCAACAGCAAACGCAAACCAAATAAGCCAGTCGATCAACCCCAATATTGATGAAACGAAAGCAGGTAATACAAAAAGCTCTCGAACAAGAATAATCACTAACAAGATTGCTGTCAGGATAAGCATGGGCAATTCAAACCAGGATTGGGCACGTTCAGGTTTAACAGTAACAGCAGGTTTTTCCATAGGTATATTATAGAGGCGAATAAAGAAAAAAAGAAAGTAGCTTTAGGTATTTACCATAAACTCAATCACGTCCCCTTCTCTCACGATATATTCTTTTCCTTCGAGTCTGACTTTTCCAGCTTCCTGAGATCCTTTCCACCCGTTATGACTGACGAATTCATCATACGTGACTACTTTCGCTTTAACAAAACCTTTCTCAAAATCAGTATGGATAGTTCCCGCCGCTTCTGGTGCCTTAAATCCATCGCGGATAGGCCAGGCTCGGACTTCTTTTTCTCCCGCAGTTAGAAATGTGATTAAGCCAAGCAACGCATATGCAGTTTTTATGAGTGTTGATAAACCAGGTTCATTAATGCCATACGCTTCCAATAGCTCTTTACGCTCTGAAACATCAAGACCATTCATCTGCTCTTCTAATTTTGCACAAAGTGAGATCGTCAAATAGTTGGCGACTTGTTTATTCTCAGCTACTGTTTCTTCGTCTGAATTTAGCACCACAATCGCTGGTTTCTTCGTCAACAAGGAAAACGATTTTATCTCTTTCTCTTCATCTTCGGTAAGATCAGCTTCGCGAGCATTTTGACCATCTTCTAACAGGAGCCGAATTTTTTGCACTGCGGACCAACGAATTTTTTCTTCTTTGGTAACGTTGCCTTTTGGTTCTTTTTGTTTCTCTAGTACATTTAAATCGGCTAACTGCAACTCGGTTTCTAATATATGGAGATCGTCCGCAGGAGTGGTGCTACCAGCCTTAGTTACATTTGGATCACTAAAATTTCGTAAAACAAAGATAATCGCATTAACCTCACGAATATGCGTCAAAAATTGATTCCCTAATCCTTCCCCTTTATGAGCTCCCTCAACCAAACCAGCGATATCAACAAATTCAACTGCAGCGGGCACAAGTTTAGAAGAATGAACGATTTCCGCCAGATTAGGCAACCTCTCATCGGGAACCTCTACAACCCCAACATTAGGCTCAATCGTACAGAATGGATAATTTGCAGCTTCAGCGACCTGGCGCGAAAGAAGGGCATTGAATAACGTTGATTTTCCTACGTTGGGTAACCCAACAAATCCAGCTTGTAATGACATGGGCGTATTATAGTATGTTCATGCAAATATTTCCCTAGTACCTTACGGAGTATTGTGATACCTCTCCATCTTCAATCATGAGATATTGCCCGATACCATACCGATTTACACCGGAGTTAATGAATCGATGCGGCGTATCAAACTCTGCCCGATGCGTATGTCCACAAATTACAAAGTCGTTATTTTTACTCATAAGGCTCGTTTTTCTTTTTATTTCCTCATTTATTTCTTGAACTAAGACATAAAAATCCTCTCCTAAAAGTGCAGTTCCCATCTTCTCAACAAAATCAGAGCAATACCACCCAATCTTTTCTAGGGTAAGATTGGTTCGATTATGTATTATTTCAGTCAAAGTATAGATATGGCCGTGTGTTAGATAAAAACTTGCCCCTCCAGATTTAAGAACATAATGGTCACCTTGGCTATCAGAAAATTGAAACACGCGATCGTCACACCACTCTTCTCGATCATGGTTTCCATATAAATAAACTGTCCGCCTTTCTTTGAGCAAATCGAACAATTTATTCCAAGGTGAGAGGACAAATTCATCAAACGATTGATAGATGTAGTCCCAAAAATCCCCGTTGATTATGACTGTATCTGCCGGTTCAATAATCGTTCGAAGATAATCATATTTGGGAATGTTTAATTCTTTACCGAGATGTGTGTCAGAAATGATAAGCGTCTTCACCGAACGATTATATCTCAATTCTTATTATTAGACATTTTCCGTATATCATCTGTCTCTGGTACAATTTTTGATGTGCCGGGAGTTATCAACGTAAAAAATCTAGTTAAGCAGTATAAAAAATCCGACCGTAAGGCGGTAAACGATATTTCTTTTAATGTGGAAGAAGGAGAACTTTTTACTTTACTCGGGCCCAATGGGGCGGGCAAGACGACTACCATTTCTATTCTCACAACAACATTGGCCAAAACTTCTGGAGAAATTATCATCCACGGATATAACATTGATATCGACCCTAAATCAGTCCGCCAACAAATTGGGATTATTTTTCAACAGCCGAGCCTTGATCTTAATCTTACCGCCGAAGAAAACGTCCGCTTCCATACGATCTTGTATGGTCTCTATCCGTTCAGACCTTCGTATTCGATGATGCCCACCTCATACAAAAATAAAATAAATGAACTTGCCGAAATACTTGAAATTAAAGACGAAATGTTTAAACCCATAAAGACATTTAGTGGTGGGATGAAGCGAAAATTAGAGATCATTAGAGGATTAATGCATGAACCAAGAGTTCTTTTCTTAGACGAACCAACAACTGGCCTTGATCCCGCCAGTCGCAAAACGTTATGGACCTATATGCAACAAATCCGTAAAGAAAAAAAGATTACCATCTTTTTAACGACACACTATCTTGATGAAGCCGAGGAGGCTGATCGGGTCTGTATTCTTCATCATGGCAAAATTATCACCATCGGCACCCCGCGAAAAATCAAACAAGACCTTATCGAAAACTATCTCCTTGTCGATACTGAAGACAAGAACAAGTTGTTCGCTGAACTACACAACCATAATCTTAGATTCGAAGACGGAGAATTAGTCAAAGTGTTTATTCACGATCTGTCTGTTCAAGAGATTATTCAGAGCATACAAACCCCATTAACTACGCTAGAGACCCATATACCAACGATTGAGGAAGCGTACCTTTCAATCGTTGCAGAGGAGGATAAACATGAAACGGGAAATTAGTGCCATTTTGATCATTGCCTTACGTGATTTCTTAAAATTTTTACGAGATCGCTCCCGGATTGCGGCAACCTTTATTTTCCCAATCCTCTTTATTGGAGCATTAGGAGGAAGCCTTCAATCCAATTGGGGTGACGAACTGGGATTCAATATTACGACATTTATTTTCACCGGTGTTTTAGGCCAGACGCTGTTTCAATCGGCAGCTGCCGGTGTTATTTCTCTCATTGAAGATCGTCAGAATGATTTCAGCCGGGAAATGTTTGTCTCACCGATTTCCCGATATTCAATTATTATCGGAAAAATCTTCGGGGAGTCAATTGTAGCCCTAATCCAGGGAGTTGGAATAATTGTCTTTGGATTCATTATTAGAATTCCCTTATCGTTTCACGATATTATCTGGCTTCTTCCATTTTCATTGGTCGTTTGTTTTATGGGGGGAGCATTTGGAGTCTTAGTTCTGTCAAATCTGAGCAGTGAACGGGCTGCAAATCAGATTTTTCCTTTTTTAATTTTCCCTCAATTTTTTCTGGCCGGTGTGTTTAACCCTATCAGAGAGCTTCCAACTATCCTTGATGTATTATCAAGAATTTCCCCGATGCGCTATGCGGTGGATCTGATTCGAGGAATTTATTATGCCGGGCGTCCAGAATATGGTGCAACCGTACTTAACTCAGTGGGCTACAATTTAGCAGTCTGTGGCTTAATTTTTGGAATTTGTGTGATAGTTGGAACGTATCTCTTTATTAATAATGAACGAAATCAATGAGAGTTTTTATTTTTCGCCATTTCTTCCTGAATTTCATGTATTCGTTTCAAGTTAAACTCAAGATTAAAGACTTGTAGCCGTACAGAATCAACAACGGCACGCCGATCTTCGTACCTACGCATAGAGTCTTCACCCTTACCTGTCGCTTGCCACAATTCACGCTTCGATCGATATGTTGCATCATAAAACATATAGTGGTTTTGCAATGCATCACTTAGAGTGTTTAATCGTGACTCATTAATTTGTCTTCCGTTCCCCGAAATTTCCGCTAACACCAGGTTGAAAAGCTTAAATATCTCTCGGTCTGGATTCGTGCGAAATTGGAAATTTCGCATCAATTCATGAAGATTGTTTTCGAGACGCGTTCGTCGTGCTTCTAGCTCTTCCTGCTGCCTCAATAATTCTTTATTTTGAAAATTCTTTGATTCTTGCAGGTTTCCCAATGCGCGCATTCT
>JAGQKX010000050.1 GCA_020429905.1 candidate division WWE3 bacterium | reverse complement strand
CCAGAAGAAGGCAGTTTCGATTGTGTCGGGTGTTTCTGGATCAGCGATCTTAGCATAGATACCGACCTGCAATCCTCCACTATCGAAACTAATGCCAGGGGTTACCAGCATTTCTCTGCCATACCCCATGTGGTGTGATACGTGTAGCATCACAGGTTTCCCTTCAAAAAGGGGGTGTAACGTTGTCATGACGTACTCCTTTACTTTACTACGAGAAATCATGCCACCAAAGGGAGACATGACCCACCCAACTTCGGGTAGGATTTCTGGAAAGTTGTGGTCACAACAAACCAGTAAGATGTTCCGATACGCCTAACGGCGGTCCCTGAAAACGGCACCCGCATTCGAAAACGCATAGCCGTCAGGTTCAGAACATGATGTGCCCCACACACAATCAATACAGTTACCAAGTCAGCAGGTACTGTATGCATGCAATCATAAAGACCAGATTGCATGGATCTAATAAGAGACATTAGATCGAAAAAATACATAGGTATGCTCGAGGAACGGCTGACAAACCGTTAACCTATGAAAAGGAAACATATCAACATCAAGACCGAGCAGGTCAAGGCTCCACCCGAGGGCAGACGAGGGGATGTGATATGACGTGTAGCAATGAAGCTACACAAAGTAGGGAACCTCGAGGTCTGATCTGAGATCGAGACCAAGTATTGAGGGAACATGAAAAGACGTGCTGATCTTCTCGTGATCCCTCAACACATTCGTTACATAAGGAGTTAAAAAAACGTTTTTACCTAGATTATTAAGGTACCGAAATTTGGGGGAATTATACGTGAAAACAGTGAGTATAGCAACCTATAGTGTGGGGTGGTCATTATTGAAAAGGAGATGCTCAGAGTTGCAAAGCCCGCTCTCCTTTCCAAACCTATCCACTAGGGCATGCTTACCAATGCAGTATTAAAAGCGTGCTGGGCATGACATGCCGAAATGCATGTCATGTGCTTATCTTTGAGTAGTACTAGTGTGTTAAAACTTGTTTCAACGGTGGTGTTGTACGGTCTAGCCATACAATCAAGCTTGGACTCAAATCTACCCGTTAACGGTATCTACGTAACATGCAATCAGCATATTACGCCCCTGCTCCCCACAATAATGGGTTTTTTAATAGATCTTTAAAAAATTCGAGTAATGCATGAGAAATAAGAGTGAATTAATACGGGAAAAACGCCATAATCCTGCGGGAAATATGCGGGTATTAGTGCGGTAATAATTGCGGAGATAATATTTTATACTGATATATAAATGAAAAAACCCGCCTCCTCGATTGTGAGGACGGCGGGCGCAATTTTTGATGCGAAGAACGAATACCTTGGATAGGTATTCATTCTTCATTAATGGTTAGATAAACCGGGCCGGGATACGTTGCCGGCGACGACGACCGTGGTTACGGTGACGATTACGACGGTTCCGCTGAGGAACTTGTCGTTTGGTCAGGCGTAGCCGTGAGGCCGCCACATCAACCACTGCCACGAGGGCAAACGCCATGAAGACGTTCTGTGGTGTGTGTTCTTGCGCAATGAGCAGCGCAAGTCCGATCAGCCAACCGAGCAGGTTGATTTCCCGAAAACCTTTAGCTCGTACGAGCAGGTAGGCCGAAAATCCAACCCCAACACGAACCAGGATTAACTCCTGTGTGCTGTGAACACCGACGTTCAACAACAAGGCTGTTAACAGCCAGCCATACCCATAGGTATGGTCCCGAAGAATTTTCGGGAGTTTTCCAAAATTTTTAGACATAACTAGTACTCCTATTATGATCTTTTCACTACGCCAGGTCGGCCATAGTGACCTATTTCTTTTGGTAAAAAACAGGATTTGCAAAGATCTTGGTCTAGATCTTTGGGTCGATTTCTCGATGTACATCAGTGGATATCAAAAATCCATGAACCCGAAGGCTCGAAGATGTGTTCAAAAAATCTTATGTGTCCCATAACACATCAATTTGTTTGCCATGGACGGCAACAAAAAGCATACAGAAATACAGACCAGTCTGTATGGATCCGCGTCGGTTGCAGATCAAAAAGAAACTATCCGATACGTAAAACGTTGACGGATACACATGGGAACCTCTTGATAGACTCCAATCTATCGGGTAATGAGGGGATACGAATTGCTCAGTGCGCAGCTCGTATCCCCTCACTACGGATTATGTTTTAAAAGCGCATAACACCCAAAATGCTGGATATTAAAATTGGGCGGATTATACAGGAAACAAAAAGAGAAAACAACCCATAGTATGGTACTGCTTTGGTAATGGATAAAAGAAAAACCCGTTCCCTCGGTTAGAGAGAACGGGTTCATTGGATGTGCCTTCGGGGGCTCACCCTTTAGATTACTTTGAGCTGAGTCTGCCTTTGGTGAATTGAATTATTCCATGAAGAATGGCAGTCGCCAAAATGGCGAGCGCAATGTATTCAGGATTTTCAAATCCAACCTTGAGAATCATCAGCACAATTCCCACGCCCCAGCCAATCAAGTTAACAATCGTTAATTTTTTATACCGGACAAGTCCGTAAATTATGATTGCGATTACCATCTTGGCCAATAGGAATGGAATGGGTTGATCATAACTGAACAAAATGCCAGTTAGTAACCAGCCCCACCCCCGAATAGCGTTTGTGATGTTTGTCATCATGCTACTCCTTCCTGAGAGATAGAATTTTATCCAGAGCGTTTGGCGAGATAGAAGGCAACGACTTTCGCCTTATCATTCTCGTCAAACATTTCCGGAAGCCAACGAAGGAAAATCCAGTCGTCTCGTACGACTAAATCGCCGGCTTCAGAAAGCGCTTTGATAAATGTGGTCATAAAATCAAGGCGCCGTAATTGGCTGTCCGGTAGGTAAAGCAGACGACCGATTTCTTCAGCCAAAAACGACATGCTCCCGATTTCTTCAAACACAAGACTGCCTTCACTGATCCAGAAGAACGTCTGACATTCGGGGCAGCTTCCTGCCCAAAACATACCAGACGGCCGTTCTAATTCGTGATGACAGAATGGACAAGTTCCAGGTTCAGAAAGATCTTCTTCGTCTGGAGGCATCTGTCCCAAGCTAAACTTGAGCATATCGTTAATCATTTGATTGACAGACCCTTCTGTTTGGGTTGCCAACCTGGTAACACCTTTCAAAGCCTGAACAACCATCATCCCACTCGGTTCAGGAAGATACTTTTCGAAGAAAGTTTCTCGTTCTACCGCTGTGATGCGGTAGTGATTAAACCGACCTGATTTTCCTGAAAGAAGATGGGTGCCAACAAAAACGGTATCGGGGGTGAACAAAATCACCGTCGTTGGCTTGAGAGTTTTTGCTGAAACTGTTTCAAGGGCGACGAGATCGACGCCATTTTGAGACAGCCAAATCAGTTCGTTAACTCTCAGTCCAGCGTTGTACCAACTGACGCCGCTTTCGTTTTTGATATGTCTGTCCTGTGGATTTTGGACAAATCGGTTCCGAAATGCTTTTTCTACTTCTGGCAACAAGTCTTCAAACGGTATTCCGACCTGTTGTGAAAACTCATGCAGTAGAAACAATGCATAATCGGGGAATAGGTCACTCTTTGGGTATTCCATAGTGTTTACTCCTTTTACTGCTGTGAGTGCGGTTGTCCGAAGACAACCACACTCACTTAAAACCGTTAGCTGAGTTCAGCTTTTACGGTACGGGGGGCCATAAGAAAAGCCCAACCACCTTCGGTGACCAGAAGGCGATTTTCTGCCAAAACGACTTGGAACAACTCTTCCAGGCGCTCGTGATTTCGAACAATCTTTGCCTGGAAATGAATCGTGGCTGCCCATTCAGCTCGTAACACACGGTGGCGGTCGTCGTTGGGGTACATTGACCCTTCAGACCACCAAAATGTGCTTGAACATTGAGGGCATATGCCAGTCCACGTCGGGAGTACCGGTTGTACCAATTCATCGCACCCGCAAACAGGGCATTTAGGCAACTCCGGAAATCCGGGAAAGTGAGCGTTGCAGCCGCAGGTGAGGAACTCAAATGGTGCGTCAGACCGGGCTTCGCATGCCAGATGGGCATAGAAGTCAGTCATGAAGACACCACTTCCATCAGCGACTTGGGTTCGAAGGGCAATTTCTGCCTCATCGATTTCCCAATCCGCTTCTTCGATAGCGAGAATCTCGACCTTGGCGGTCTTGCCTACATGGACGCCCATTTGGTACGCCATGTTCAGCCACCCGGAGAAAGTCCATGCTTCGACCGGAACGGTAATTACCTGACCCACTTTAACGTGATCCAACTGGATGGTACCCAGATGGTGTTGTTGTGGACAGGCAGGAGGGCAAGATAATTGATAGTTCATCACTCAATATACTCCTCTGGCCGGGCAACCCAGCCGTCGAACAACTGATAAAACGAAACTAATCCCATCCACTCCATATTCTCGGCAAAAGTTTCTGCCGGGAGGGGTGAGATTTGTCCGGTCAGCGGATGAATCCGACTGAACCGGACGATGCCATCGTCCAATACCTGACGAACTCGCTCGGCTTCTTGAACATTGATAACGCCAATAGCGCCTGCAACGTTCAGTCCAGGAACCAACAAGGTTCCATGAGAGGCTTGGATCTCCTCTTTGAGCCGATACACGCGAACTCGTGGGTCTGTTAATCCCAATTCCCACACATTAATGCGCATGGGGGTGGAACGGTCGTTAAAAAGACACATCCGTATCGGAACACGTTCCCATACGGCACAGACCTGACGAAAATTCGTTTCACGTCCCCGTAACTTAGGAGGGATAATCCTCGCGGCGTGGATGACACGGTCGCGGTTGGTACCTTCCAAAATTTCAAGAAACGTTTTTTCGTCAAGATCAGGGCAGATGGCTTCTTGCCCGTCTAGATAAAACCACGGTTTTGACACAGTTGGTTTTTCCATGACTCAAACACTCCTTTTAAACTAGTGGAGTGAGTGGTGGTCTCTCGACCACCACTCAGGCTAATGTTGCTACCTAACGTGAGCTACTTCAGTTCTGTCGGGTAATACGTCATACGTATTGTTGCCCGATTTCCTTTTTGCTCAACATCAAAACTGTACGTGTAGCCATACTGCTCTGCCACGGGGGCGAACAATTGCTCCAGTTCCGAGGCGATTCCTCTAGCCCACTCGTGCGAGGGGTATGGATCGTTTCGGTACTGAGAGAAGAGATCAATGTTCCGATCTCCTGGCCAATTCTCAGCTGTGATGTCTCCCATAATGCCGAGTACGCGTTGGCGAAAACGCTTTGCGTAATAAGCATAATTGAGAGTTTTACGTTTGGGTTGCGTTGGTTTTTTCTTAGCCATTGGTTACTCCTCTTACTACGAGAAATCATGCCACCAAAGGGAGACATGACCCACCCAACTTCGGGTAGGATTCCTGGAAAGTTGTGGTCACAACAAACCAGTAAGATGTTCCGATACGCCTAACGGCGGTCCCTGAAAACGGCACCCGCGTTCGAAAACGCATAGCCGTCAGGTTCAGAACATGATGTGCCCCACACACAATCATCACCATTACCGTGTCACAGGTATGGTAGGCATCCAATCAAAAAGACCAAATTGGATGGTTTGTCCAAAAGGACAGACGAGAAAAAATACATAGGTATGCTCGAGGAACGGCTGACAAACCGTTGACCTATGAAAGGGAAACATATCAACATCAAGA
>JAGQKX010000004.1 GCA_020429905.1 candidate division WWE3 bacterium | reverse complement strand
TAATCCCGATGAGGTAGTAGCGATTGGTGCAGCGATCCAAGCAGGCGTTTTGGGTGGTGAAGTGAAAGATATTTTGCTGTTAGATGTAACTCCGCTTACATTAGGTATCGAAACGCTCGGTGGCGTAAGCACTCCGCTTATTGAGCGAAATACCACGATTCCGGCTTCAAAAAGCCAAATTTTTTCGACCGCTGCTGATAGTCAGACTTCAGTGGAGGTTCATGTGCTACAAGGGGAACGTCCGATGGCTAATGATAACAAGTCACTCGGGAAGTTTATTTTGTCCGGAATTCCGCCAGCACCACGAGGAGTTCCTCAAGTTGAGGTCACGTTTGATATTGACGCTAATGGAATTCTCAATGTTTCAGCCAAAGACAAAGCAACCGGTGTAGAACAAAAAATTACTATTACTGATTCAACTGGACTCAGTGACGACGAAGTAGAAAAGATGCGTCAAGAGGCAGATGCCAACAAAGATGAAGATGAAAAGCGCAAAAAAGTAATCGAACTCAGAAATCGAGCTGATACCTTAATCTACTCTGCAGAAAAAGCCATCAAAGAGTCAAAAGATAAGGTAGATAGCGCGATTATCGAACAAGTAGAAGAAAAAGTTAAAGCACTTCGGGAAGTTTTGAACGAGGATGAACCAGACCCAATCGAAGCAAAGATAAATGATCTTAGTGAGACCATTCAGCAGATTGGTTCAGAATTGTATAAAAATGTTCAGGAAGACCAGGCTAATGCCGAAAACGCGACTGGCTCTGGAGATGCGGCGGAAGGTGAAGTGGTCGAAGAAGAACAATCGAACGAATCTGAAGATTCTGAAGCATAATGTATTAATAGGACATCACGACGTGAGGAGTTTCGGAGTTGGTGTATAAGACTCCTGGACTCCTTTTTTTACTATATGGCGAAAGACTATTACCAAATACTGGGTGTAGAAAAAAAAGCAACCAAAGACGAAATAAAAAAAGCCTACAAAAAATTGGCGAAACAATATCATCCTGATCTTAATAAAGAAGCGGACGCAGAAAAGAAATTTAAGGAAGTGAGCGAAGCCTATCAAGTACTCTCCGATGAACAGAAACGATCGACCTATGACCAGGTAGGGCATGACGCGTTTACGCGTGGAGGCGGGAATAATGCTGGAGCAGGATTTGGAGGATTCGGTCAGGGATTTGGTGGGTTTTCTGGATCTGATAATTTCGTTGATCCATTTGAAATTTTCGAACAGTTTTTTGGCGGCGGGTTTGGTGGTGGATCACGCCGTTCTCGGCGCAGCCAAGGTCAAAGTTTAGAGGCGCGCGTTGATTTGACGTTTGACGAAGCTGTTCATGGGACTGAAAAAACGCTCACGTATTCCCGCTATGATGTGTGCGATGTTTGTTCTGGATCGGGTGCTAAAGAAGGAACTTCTGCCAAAACATGCGCTACCTGTAATGGACAAGGGAGAGTGCGAACACAACAGAGTATGCTCGGCGCGATGTTTAGCTCAGTTGCCGATTGCCCTGATTGTCAGGGAACCGGTGAAACAATCGAAGACCCCTGTAGTAACTGTCGAGGTACTGGCCGATTCCAAAAACAAGAAGATTTTACCTTCAAAGTCCCAGCCGGAGTTGATACCGGAACTCGAATCCGATTCAGTGGGCGCGGAAGTGCCGGTGAACGCAGCGGGGTGACTGGAGATTTATATGTTTCGTTTAAGGTTAAACCGCATAAATTGTTTGAGCGTAAAAACCAAAATATTTATTTATCTGTTCCAGTAAGTTATTCGCAGGCAGCTTTGGGTGATACGATCACTGTGCCTACTATTCATGGAGAAGAATCAGTAGATCTTCCTGCGGGGACTCAGCCGGGAGCTCAGATTAAACTCTCTGATAAAGGAGTGGCGTATCCAAACAGTAAACGTATGGGAGATCAGATCATTACCGTTGCCATTGAAACTCCAAAAAAACTTTCTAAGGAGGAAAAGAAATTGTTTGAACAACTGAAAGCACTCGAGAAGAAACCCAAAAAATGGTGGGAAAAAATTATATCCTGACAGAAAAATACCCTACTACATCGGTTGTAGCAGGGTATCAATTCAGGCGGCTAAAACATTTGGGATTAATGCATCGATTGCATTGATCTCGATCACACCCTCTGGTAGCTCTCCTTCAAGATAGACAGACCAGCCAATTCCGCGATTAAACCAGACAAGTTTTTGCACTCCAGCCTGGCGGGCAGCGATAATATCGCCTTTGACATTGTCGCCGATGCCCAAAACTTGCTGGGGTTCGACACCATGTTCCGCGATAGCCTGTCGCCATGAGTCGGCCGTCTTCTTTCCACGTTCATCTACAATGTGAATTGCATCAAAAAATCGTCGAAGGTGGAGACCGTCGAGCTTATTATTGGTCCATTTTTCATTGGCATGAGTAATGAGGGCTACCGGGATAGATTCCGCTTTAAGCCCCGCAAGTAATTCAATCACTCCGTCGAAAATCTCAGGAAGAATATCATAAATTTCCATCAAAAGACCGAGACAATGATCTCGAACCTCATCAGAAAATTGATATTTTTCTTGCAATTGCAGAATGACATATTGCCAACGATCGAATGGAATCACGCTGTGTTTTTCAAAGGCTTCCCGATTGAACTGTTGGAATGCCTGATCAATTTCATCTCGCTCGATCTTGAGTATTTGCTCTAGGTAATCGTACACAAGCTGAATTTGGGTAGAAAATACATCGTGGGTTTTGATAAGCGTATCGTCGAAGTCAAACAAAACCAAAGAAATACCGTGTTGTTTTAGCCATTGTTTAAATAAAGAAAATAAAGGTGCAGTCATGTTCCTCTCCTCACGTTAATAGGGTGTTTTCGGTATTGTATCTTATAGGGCATATAAATAATAGTGAATCTGACTTTAGTTATTTTTAGCTAAATCCTCTTGAATGTGATCTTCCCAGGTGAGTTTTTGCATGAGCGAATATACTGGCAGATGAAAAACGGCGAAAAGAAATATCTTTGACCACCAAGAATGCGGAAAATGTTTATTAAGAATGTATTTGAGCGATGTTTGGTAGTACCCAAATTTGGTTTGTGAAAAAGAGGTGCTGTGTATAACGCATTGGTTGCCCGCATATCGTAACGAATAGCCGTTTGATCTCATGCGGAAAAATAGATCGACTTCTTCGAAATAGAAAAAAATATTTGGATCAAACCCACTGAGTTCATCGAAAATTGATTTTCGTATCAGGGCAAAGGCGCCGGGAATTGAGGCCGCAGGAGATTGTTCGTGTGTTTTCTTATAGTTAAATAGATCGAGTGGGTGTAACGTGCGTTCATTTTTCCATGGAACCGTGTGATCAATTTGATCAGAGTGATCAGGATTAAGCAATCGGGGCGCGCTGGCGGAAATTTGGTCGTCCATTTTTAAGATGTTGTATAGATTTTGAATGCACGCTTCAGTGACAAAAGTGATATCTGGGTTCATGATGAGAATAAATTCTCCATGCGAATGTTTGGCTAATTGGTTGTGCCCTCGGCCAAAACCGACGTTTTCATCCGAATAATAAGTGTGGACGAGGTTGGGATAGTTGCGTTCAAGTTCGCTGAGATCTTCTCCCGAAGCATTATCCAGAATATTTATTTCAAAACGGAGGTGGCTTGAAGATAGATCTTTCACAACTTGCGGCAGTAGAGTTTTAACTTCTTCAATGGAATGGTAATTTACAATTTGAACGCTAATGTCAGGCATCGATTAATTCGCTGATTTATACCAAACAGCTTCAGATAGCAGTTTGGAAAAATACCGTTTCTGTCGGAAATATGTACCAATACTACTCTTAGCAATAATTTGTTTCGTCATCTTTACGTTAGCCCAAAGCCCGGATAGTTGGGAATAATTTTGTTTTTTTTGTTTAATGACATGATAGAAATAAGGACCTCTAAACAATAAAATTTTTTTCTGTTGGTCGATGCAGTATTGATTGAGCCGTACCTCAAGCGCATATCCAAGAGATTCTAACTCAGAAAGATCACGTAAAATCTGTGTTTCAACCAGTCGCTCACCGCACAAAAGCATCTCGGCTCCCGTGATCATATCAACTATTTTTTCGGTTAGACCGTGTTCATCGTATTTATAATAAATAGCCATACGGGCATCTTTTTCAAAATATGCGTTGATAAATGCATCCAAAACCGTAGGTTCTAGATCTTTGATATCTGCATCAAGCATCAAAACAGTTAGTCCGGTGACGTGACTGAGGGCAGTTTGAATAGCGGCGGATTTTCCTTTGTTTTGGTCGTGAACGATAAAATCAACCTGTGTGTCTGTGGGGTGTTGTTTAAGATATTCACGGACAATGCTGGCTGTTTCGTCATGAGAACCATCATCAACAATGACAATTTGATCGACGCCTTTTGTATCAAGCGCGCTTTGGATCGGATTAGTGATGGTCGTCGCTTCGTTAAAAGCCGGAATGATTACAGAAACTGACTGTCTCATAAAGGATTGAACCGAGATACGGTTTTGGTTACGCGCTCGAGTCGTGACGGTTTTTCGATGGGCACATGGGTGGTGATCGCGTTACTGTACATCTGGTTGTATTGTTCAATGACGTGGTTGATGTCGTGTTTTTTGATGATTTCAAGGCTTTTTTCGCTCATCGATTGTCGAAGGATGTCATCAGAAAAAAGATTGGTTATTTGCTGGGCAATCTGTTTGGGATCGTTTGGGTCAAAAAGATAGCCATTTTCTTGATCGTGGACAAGTTCAGGAAGTGCAACCGAATCTGCTCCGATCACGGGTAGTCCTGATGCCAACGCCTGTAACGTGACGATACTTTGTAATTCAGCCGTGCTCGCAATGATAAATGCATCGGCGATGGCATAGAGATTCGCTACATCCTCGTCAGGCACAAAATCAGTGAACGTTACTTGGTCTGAAATTTTTAGTCGGTGTGTGAGTAATTTGAGCTGTTCTTTTTCTTGCCCGGTACCGGCGATAACAAAATGTACAGGAGTCTGAGAGTCGACCTTGGAAAATGCTTTCAGTAAAACGTCTAAGTGCTTCTCTTTATCGAGTCGTCCGAGGTAGAGTAATATGGGGCGATCAGGAATGCCGTATCGTTCCTTAAGATATTCGCCTTTATTATCTGGGTTAAAGGTTTCAAAATCGATTCCACTCGAAATAATAAAAACTTCTTTATCAAATCCAATCTGATCCATCAGGGTTGCCGCTCTATGAGTAAGTGTTGATACCGCGTCTAATTGTTCATAGATCCGGCGAAAGTCTTTCCAGACCCATCGCGCGGCGAACTGCTGCAATTGATCGGGCAGATGGCTGTAATGCATAAAATTTTCGGGCATGAAAGTGCTGGTTCCTACAATGGGGATGTCGTGTTTCTGAGCAATGTTAAAAAGAGATCGGCCAATAAAAAAATGATTCATGATATGGATTACGTCTGGGTTGAAGGTCTGCACGATGGTTTCAAGCTTTCTATCTTCGATCATTGATGGAGATAGTCTGAAATTTTTGTATCGTGCGACCGGAAACGTGGCGCGAGGACTGAACCCTTTGTAGATGAAGATGGGAAGTGAAAGCAGTCCATAGGCCCTAACATCATTATGTTCGAAGAATCCACGATTAAGATTTGGCGATGGGGCGATCACTAGCACATCGTGACCATTTTTTTTGAGATAGTACGCGAGCCGTTGCGTGAGATATGAGGCCCCGTTGATGTGTGGGTAATATGTGTCGGATCCAATGATGATTTTCATGATCTACTTCAAAATAATATATCAATTGTATCGTATGTTCATTGATATATTAAACGTGTTTCCAGGAGAATATATGCCTATGAGACAAGTGTTTTTCGTGGCGGAGGGGGAGGGATTCGAACCCTCGTGAGGAAATTCCCCGCGTCGCTTTCCAGGCGAGCCGATTAGTCCACTCTCGCACCCCTCCAGGGGCGAAATATCTGCCTCATTGTAGCATATTTTGTTATCAATTTAGCGTTTGAATAGGCAATTATTGCATAAAAAAACCCTACAACCTTCGGTAGGTCATAGGGCTTATTTTTTCTCACAACGGGCTATTTTTTAGATCATTAAGGCGCGGGAGGTGGTCCAGCTTGAGTATTTGCTTTGGGGAAATTGACCACCATCTCGTACCGATCGTACAAGTAGAAGTTGTCATAATTAGTAGTCCTCACCTCGACCACTAATGTACATTGCCCCCAGGCCTCATTCGAAAAAAACAAATCGCCTCGCATACTCGTCACGGCGCTACCTGTAATAGTTCCATTTCCTTCCGAGCAATTTTCTGCCCAATAATGGAACCATTTCCAATATCCATCACTATAGTCATAGATTGAACTACGGGTGACATCAAACTGGAGCTGGTATTTGCCACCGGCGTCACGCACCGTAACATTGTTGATTGTTACTTGGTCATAGACCGTTCCTTTATAATCAACATTGCTTGATGGTGCAGCAGAAACCGGCTGGGCCGTAACAATTGTGTCAGATGGCGCCGGGTCAGCAGTTTCTGCGAATGCCTTTGCTGTTTCGATTTGTTCATTTGAAGCCCAACAGGTTGAGCACTCAAAAATCGCTTGTGTGTTACCAACGCTGGTATTCCACTCAAAAACAGCTAGGCTGAAGTCAGCCAATTCGGCATACTCTGTGGGTGCATCCACCCACATTCCACCGTGTTGGTTCACAATAACCCAGTTATCAGCGACGATGTGTTTTCTGCCTCCCCAGGTAGCAGTAAAGTACACACCATCATCGAACACAAACTGAGCAGCGTGAGAATGACCATCCACCTCTGGGGCCAACCAATCCTGCCAGGTGAATTCGACTACGAAATGAGAAATGCCATCACCTTGAGGGGTGATAAATTCCTTGGTTTCGAAATCAATTTCCGAAAAAGAACAGATCAGGTCTGGTTCGCCGAGCGGCAATGGTTGTTGCTCTTCCGCAGGTAGCGGTAGCAACATCTGGCCGGGACGAGCAGGAATTCCCTCAACCTCACTTGGATTAAACCAATACGAGGCAGTAATCTTACCTTCTAATGGGGTGCCGATAGGACATTCATATCGAGGTTTGATCACGAAAGAAAATACTGATTCTTGGTCGGCTTCGATAAAGTACTCTCCGGGCTCCAAACTCAATGGGATGGAAACGTTCATCACTGAACCACCCCGTTCAATCTCAATCTCCGCTTCGATTTCATCGAGAGTGACAAATAATGCGCGTAGATTACGAAGGTTTTCCCCGTAGATTGTCAGCGTTTGTCCTTGTCTCAGAACCGAAGGGCTGATACCCGTAATAATCGGAACTGCTTGCGAAGGTATGGATATCTCCGCCTGGGTTGATGCTGGATCAGAAGATTCTGCGGCTCGATGTCGCCGGGTTACGGTGATTGTATTTTCAACTATGTTCGTTGATTTTGAACGCCACGAATCGATAGCGAAAGCACCTAACACAAGACCGCTAATGAAGCACACCAAGATGGCCAGTGCAGCCATTCGGTCTAACCGGAGAAATTGCGCCGTCTGAATTGTAGGTTCAACAGATTCGACAATGAATGTTTCGAAAAAGTTGTCTTCCCAACTCGATAGTGCAATTTCGTCACCTACATCAATGGGGATGATTAGCGCTAACGGATTGATGGGATTTCCATTGATGATAATGGCCCCTGCTTGTTTAACTGTGAGGATTAAACCTGAAGTTTTAACAATACAGAAGTCGGCGGCAGGCGTCTGGTGACTTATTTCTTCAGTAATTGTCACTTTGGGACCTGATGCCCGAGTAAGAGTTGCTTTACGTTGTGTTTTCATCACTACTCCTTTGTTAAAAAACACATGTTGATAATGATACGATTCAGGGCGGTGAGACCCTGAAATTGGTTACTAACGGTTGTTAGTTGACCAATTACCGAAAGATATTCATTTTGTATTAATATCTTCCAAAAGAATATTTCTTCGTCTCGAAAGTCGAAGTTAAAGGGGGAGTAAAGCACACGTGATAAGCCCTATACTTTACCCCCACTTTTACTTGCGTTGATGAAGAAATATATATTTAGCCCGTATTTTTAACGTACATGTCAAGGATTTTAGTGATTCCCTGAAAATATTTTGTCGGAATTATAGCTTATAGTAATTTGGGGGTCAAGTGTAGGGATTTGTGCTCTTGGGCATAAAATCGTACTATTTTAGAGGTTGTTACTATGAAAACGCTGATCTTTTCGGACACCCACTTAACCGATGAATTTGAACCTGAAAAATATGATTTTCTTAAGAAGATTATTTCAGGAGCTGATTCTGTTGTCATCAATGGTGATTTTTGGGATGGATTCAAAACAACCTTCGACGCTTTTATGGCATCTTCTTGGCAGAAACTTTTTCCGCTCTTAAAATCCCGAAAAACCTTCTACATTTATGGAAACCACGACGATCCGAGTAAAAGTGATGAACGAGTTTCGTTTTTTTCCGACCATCAAGGAGATAGATACGAGTTTATTCATGGCAAAAACACATTTTATATCTGGCACGGTCATATCTCAGATTTTCTGTTTGGAGGGACCGAGCCAAAATGGTATCTCAAAATTATTACCATGATGTATGACTTGGTAGAAAAATATGGTTTAGAATTATTCGGCAAACGCTCTCGTCGTTTTTTTATCGATAAACGTCTGTCCGATTATCTGCTTCGCCGGTATCAATCAAATTTACCAGAGGATACGTATCTTATCTGTGGACACAGTCATTGGAGCAGTTTTAATGAGCAAAAACGGTACGTTAATCTCGGTGATATCCAAAATGGTTACGCTTCGTATGCTGTAGTCACTGATGGCAATGTCGAATTAATCCAGACACAATACGCGTAGTCTCCCTATAGCTTAACTACGATACAATAAGGGCATGGATGATGTAGAAAAAGTTAGAGAGAAGGCCGATATCGTAGAATTTATCGGCAAATTTACTAAACTAACCGCTACCGGTAAAAATTTTAAAGGTGTTTGTCCGATTCACAATGAAAAAACAGCTTCTTTTTTTGTTCGGCCGGATCGTGGTCTTTGGTATTGTTTTGGTTGCCAAAAAGGTGGGGATATCTTTAATTTTTTAATGGAAAAAGAGAATCTGCCTTTTGGTGAGGCGCTTCAGGTACTCGCCAAACACACTGGTGTCACGCTTACAGGTCGTCAGGATGCCCAAGTCGCCCAAAAAAAAGAGCGGTTACTCCAAATCCTTTCACAAGTTTCTCAATTCTATCAAGAACAGCTCGCCTCGCAATCTGGTACAAAAGCGAAAGAGTATCTTACCGGACGGGGAATCACTGAAGATATGATCAAACTGTTTGAGATTGGGTATGCCCCAGACGGATGGGAAACGACACATACCTACCTGACTCGAAAAGGTTTTGCGCCTCAGGATATTGAGGAAGCAGGTTTGAGTATTGCCCGAAAAAATAATTCGGGACACTATGATCGTTTTCGTGACCGGGTAATGTTCCCGGTATCTGACCATCTCAGCAGGGTTGTAGGATTTAGTGGTCGTGTTTTATCAAGTGAGAAAGAAGCGAAATATATCAACACTCCGGAAACACTGGTGTTTAAAAAAGGGAATCTACTTTTTGGTTATGATAAGGCCCAAGAAACAGCTCAAGAAAAAGGCTTTACTATCCTTGTCGAAGGTAATCTTGATGTCGTTTCGTTAGTCGGTAACGGAATTCCAAATGTCGTCGCGCCCCTTGGAACTGGATTAACTGAATATCAACTCAAACTCTTGAACCGGGTAAGTTCTAAATTAATGATTGCGTTTGATTCAGATGAGGCTGGAAAAAATGCTACAGTACGGGCAGTTCATGAAGCGGCTAAACTTGGATTTGAGACAAAGGTTGTCACCATTACCGGCGCCAAAGATCCTGACGAAGCAGTGCGTAGCGATAAGAAAAAACTGATCACTGATTTTAGAATGGCTCAGCCGGGATTTATGTATCTCCTTAACCGGGGAGTAGAAACCTTTGGGAACTCGTCTCCGTACAACAAAAAGAAAACCGCGGAATACATGTTTAGTTTTTTGGCTGAGATTACTGACAATATTGTTCGCGATAGCTATTTTGATTCTTTGGCTTCTGAGTTGGGAGTTCCTAGTGCATCGCTTAAAAAAGATTTTCAAAATTGGAGTAAGCAGTCTAATCGTGAGACGACCGCCACAGATACACGTCCAGCCACGATTACAATCTCACATCAACCGGAAATGACCAAAGATCGGCAAATGCTTTTGGAGGACTATTTCATTTCGCTTCTTTTTAATGTGACAACCACGACACTGAAACGGTTTCTGATTAGGGAAAAAGTTCATGCAGCCGCGGGTGATGAGATTTTCACCCAAGATTTTCACGGGTCAATTTTCAAAAAAGTCCTTAAATTGGTCACTGATGAGGAATTTGATTTGACAGATGTTATACAATCGTTATCGGACGAGGCTCAAACTCAGCTTGATCGGATTGTCTTGAAAGATTTTGGCGATGTATTGGATCGTGAAGATGACGCTCTTAAGGAGCTCGATCGGGTACTAAAGTCGTTACAAAAGTCGAGATATCAGACGATGATTCGAGAATTGACGAAACAAAAACAAACCATTACTGATTCGGAAGAAGTATCTGCCATAAATAAGAGAATCAGAGAATATACTGAACAGTTGCGGAATGTCTAAAACATGGTACACTTGCGCTAAATTGCTGTTCAGAGTATAAATGGTTACAGAACCTCGCTACACCTAATCTATGACATCTCGTGCTGACGCTCAAAAAACTAAAAAGCTTATTCGTAAGGGCAAAAAAGTCGGATACGTTTCTGTAGACGAAATATTAGAAGTATTTCCCGAAGTAGAAAATGATTTGGATGCACTTGATGACCTCTATAATACTCTTCTCGATGAAAATATCGAAGTAATGGATACCCGCGAAGAAAAGGATAAATCAAAGAAACCAAAAGAAAAAACGATCACTGAAGAACTTCAAGAAAAGTTGGAAAAAGTACAGCGTCGTTCCAATAAATCACCATCCGATCCAGCACGCATGTATCTTTCGGAGATTGGTCAGGTTTCGCTTTTGACACATGAACAGGAGGTTGCGTTGGCCAAACGTGTTGAACAAGGAGATAAAGAAGCTGAGAAGATTCTCATTCGTTCTAACCTGCGGTTGGTAGTTTCGGTCGCCAAAAAATATCTTGGTCGAGGACTCGATATGCTTGACTTAATTCAAGAAGGAAACACTGGTTTGATGAAAGCGGTCAAGAAATATGACTGGCGCCGTGGTTTTAAGTTTTCTACCTATGCCACGTGGTGGATTCGCCAGGCAATTACTCGAGCGATTGCAGACCAAGCGCGAACGATTCGTATTCCGGTTCACATGGTTGAAACAATCAATAAATTTATTCGTATTAGCCGACGGTTAGCGCAAGATCTTGGTCGACCACCAACACCTGAAGAAGTGGCTAAGGAAATGGAAATACCCGCTGATCGTGCACGAGAGATTATCAAAATCGCGCAGGAGCCTATTTCTTTAGAGAAAAAAGTTGGAGATGATGAAGATTCACGCTTGGGCGACTTCATTGAAGACGAAGTCATTGCCAAGCCAGACGAGATGGCGTCTTCAGAATTACTCAAAGAACATATGCGCGAAGTATTAGATACCCTGTCTCCGCGTGAGAGAAAAGTGCTGGAATTACGTTTTGGTTTGGAAGATGGACGTAACAGAACGTTGGAAGAGGTGGGTAAATTTTTTGGTGTAACCCGTGAACGTATTCGACAAATCGAAGCCAAAGCATTACGCAAACTTAAGCATCCTACCCGTGCCCGCAAACTTAAGGATTATTTGGAATAGTTGATAGTTCTTTCTTTTTGAGCAAATGCTGCTCTTTATTCTTTAAGTACGTACCAATGATCAAAAAAATTAACCCGATCAGTGTTAGCCCATTCAATAGATAAAAAAGAATCGCGTTGCGTGCTGAATAGGTGATTGGCGAAGAAAAGGCGACCATCACAGCCCCAACAGCAATAAACAAGATACGTGGATTGAGCCTGGTCATCCTCAGCTGTGAGGCGAACGCATCTGAGAACAGAATCACGACGATGATAGAAGTAAAAAAGGTCAGAAATTCAGCTAAGGGGTTAAACTTTAAATCAATGAATCCTGCTGCGGTGAAGCCAACCATACCTTGGTTATGAATAAGGTTAAGTACGGCACTAAAAATCCCTACGAGCAATGGCAAGAATCCAATGTAAATGGATAAATGTTTTGATCGTGTGATGACAACAACGATTCCCATAAAACACAGGGTGAGGGTGATTAATATTGGCCCAAGTCCTGTAATGGCGAACGTGATGGCAAATTCATCGTTCGGCGTTACGACGAGTGGAGTTCCTTCGATAAAATAATCTAACGCGAGTGCTGCCGCGGCGAACGATAAGTATTTGAGGGCGCGGTTATTGTGTTTGATTGAGGAATACAGCACTTTTATGAAAAATAGAGTACTGCAAAATCCGAAAATTATATTGAATATTCCTTGTAAATAAGCGTAATGATGAACCATATTATCTTAAAGGTCAGCGATGAGTTGATGCATACTATTCTTCGGTAAACTAATAACGAATGTGGTGCCTTTGCCAAGTCTGCTTTTGACTTTAATGGTTCCACTGTGCGCCTTAATGATCTCCTGTGTCGTAAATAAGCCAATGCCCGTACCATCTTTCGGACTCAAAAATGAGCCGGCTTGGTAAAACATGGTAAAAAGATGTTCGACATCTTTTTGTGGGATTCCTTTACCGGTGTCTGTCACCGTAATATATACGCTATTTTCTCCCGACGAGGCGCTCAGGACGACCGTTCCGCCTTTGGGCGTAAATTTGAAAGCATTGGTGAGCAAGTTAGACAAGGCGATGGCAATTTGTTCAGTATCGATTTCTATGCGAAGACTCTCAATCGACTCATCAGAATTATACTTAAACCGTATTCCGCGAGATTTAGCTTCTTCAAGGTGTTGATCATAGACTTCTTCAAGAAACTGCGTGAGGATAATGGTACGAAGCTTTAAGTGTTCGGTGATGGACTGAATGCTCGCGAGGTGGACGAGTTGTTCCGTAAGATCCTCGAGTTCATCGATTTTGATTAAGATTCGTTCCGTTGCTTGTATTCGCTCTTGTGGGTCGGCGTCTGCATCAGCGGCGATTTCCGCATAGCCTTTAATAACTGTCAGCGGAGTACGTAAATGATGCGAAGCTGTGGTGATAAATTTCTGTTTGATGAGCTGAACCTTATTGTATTGAGTTTTGTCCTCTAGAATTCTCGTCATCTCAGCTTCTGTGTGGTAAACAATTTCTGAAATCAACCCCGTGATGCTTCCAATAAATAGAATAAACACGCTACGGATACTTGCCGAAAGCATTGGTGCTCCTGCAGAAAAGGAGAGAAGATAGAGGTAGGCAACCGCGGCGAATAATCCTGTTGTGGCTCCGGCAACGAGTCCACCTCCGATGCTGACTCCGATAGCGGTGGCTACGGCGAATAAATACAAGTCTCCCGAAAGTTCATTCGTAAAGTATAAAATCCCCAAGACCATTGAAATATTTATGATACCGAGCAAGGTGAAAATGTAGGTTCGGTTTCTTCTGGAATGATGGGCTAAGAACATGAGTGGGAATTCGTACAGTTCGCTGAGCGCTAGGACAATAATTGCCGTCGCCATGACGGTTGAGGGGATGTCTAAATTAATAAGAACGTAAATACCAAGTGATTTTAAAAATAAACGCAGAAAAATAATGATAGTATCAATCGGTGCAAACCGGGACAGCATACAATTATTCTACATGATTTTTTTCGGAAAAAGTATTTTTCTTTGTTCTAGAGGAAAAATGTGGCTGCGAATGTAAAGGCCGCAATGAAAAAACAATACCAGGCGAAAAGCGGTAATTTATCAAAGATGAGGAATTTTTTAAGCCGATTGAGCGCAATAATACCGATCAAGCCGGCAACTATACCACCGATCATTCCCTCCGTCAGGTTTGTCATTGTTTCTAGGTCTTTGAGCTGAATGAGTAAGGCCCCGAGGATTGCCGGAATAGA
>JAGQKX010000049.1 GCA_020429905.1 candidate division WWE3 bacterium | reverse complement strand
TTGCCGGAATAGAGAGAAAAAATGAAAAGTCGAAAGCATCAAGAGCGTTGAGCCCTCGCCACCGAGCCGCTGTGATTGTTGAACCGGACCGAGAAATTCCCGGAAGCAAAGCGAACGCTTGTGCAGTCCCGATCAAAATTGCGTCTAAAACGGTAAATGAATCTGGAAGCTGGTAGTGATTGGTCTCTAACTTTGTTGTCATTGTGCCGATCTTTTTCAAACTCAACAAGGCGGCTCCGGTAATGATAAAACCAATCCCCGCCGTGATTGATGACGTCAAAATGGGTTCTATCAAGTCTGAAAAAACGATACCAATAATTCCAGCGGGGATGGTGGCAACGATTCCAAATCCGATATAACGAAGGGCGTTCGGGTCAAACTTAAGCACGGCCATGAATAAATGCCAGATTTTTTCGCGAAAATAAAAAAAGACCGCCAATAATGTTCCGACGTGCAGGAGGACGTTGAAAAATACTGAAGGGTCACTAATACCAAATAAATGTTCAAGGAGTATCAAATGACCGCTGCTGCTGATGGGGAGAAATTCTGTGAGTCCTTGGATAATACCCAAGATGATCGTGGTGAATAATGTCATGATTAAGAGCGTAACGGTTCGACGGAGAAAGTCGTTACATTTGCTGGTTCGAGTTCGAAAATACTGCTGTTTTGTACGTTAACGCGCATCAATCGTCCTGTGGGAGTAAAGGTGACCGAGCCAGTCGTCTCTCGTGTTTCTAATGCGATCGTATCTGCAAGTGTCACCCAATCTGGTTCAATAAAATTGAGCGAATGATTGGAAAATTGTTTCGTCGAAAGACTCAACGTTGTTATCTGTGGCCGTCGACTTACTGGATATTTCCAGGCCAGAATTTGATTTCCATCCGGTGAGAGTTGCGGATTATACAAATCATCAAATACAGCGATAGTAGATTCACCTTGTGTAGCGACATTTTTTCGTATGAGGTTGCCGTCGAATTTATAGATTATCGTATCGTTTGAAAGCCAGATACCCATACTTGCGAACTTATTTTGCTTACCGAGCCCGAAGAGTTCTGTGCCATCACTCGTGTCGTATATCCACATAGTGGTGAAGTCTTGCTTAGTGTTGGGTTGGGTAAGTGGATCGGTAATAAGGAGGAGCCGACCGTCAGGCGAAAACTCTACAGAAACGGTGTCGTCGAATGTTCCATCTCGACCTAACGATGGAGGTAGTTCTTTCAGGGTACTGCTTTTGCCATCTTTTTGCAGTTGAACGAAAGCACGGCCGTCTGCCACCGAATAGATGTAGGCAACTTGGTTGCCATCTTCACTGATACCAAATGCGAGGATGGCCGCATCAGTGACGAATTTATCCGCACTGACAACGGATTCTGTTTGGCCCGTATAGATAGACGTTTGCCAGATGCTACAAACATTGGTTATGTGAGAGCATTCAGTGTAGACGACGATATCAAAAGCTTTCCAATCAACTTGTGGATAGTAGGTGGAAGCATCGTTGTTGTCGGTAATTTTCTTTTGATTTCCGCCCTGCGTGTCAATGACCCAAATATTTGAGTTAGGATCTTCTTTGGCATACGCAACATAACGATATCCACGCTCCGGTGCTACGATTTGTTCCGTCGGAGTGGGGGTAGGTTCTGTACCGTTTTCTGGAGTGGGGGTAGGTTCAACACCAGGCACAAGACCATTGCCGTTGTTCATGAACATCAGTAGGCCAATCGCTATTAAGATCAGTCCAACAATCACGATAATGGCAATCAAAATAAAGGGCTTTTTCTTTTTAGTCGGTTCAATTGGGTCGAGTATTTTCTCTGGTAGGGGCATCTCTGGCTCTGATTGTTCGGTTGGAGTCACAAGATTTTTGGGATATTCGGACATAGATTTATTGTAGCAAACTCTTTTCAATAATCTAAGTAGAACCTAGCTGTTTCGTTTAATTTCGGTGAGGAGGCTTTGTGGGGTAACGAAGTGTCGGTGTGTTTCGCCCTGGACAGAAATAAAATTAATGGTTGTCGAATTTGTTGTATTGAATTTGGTAATAAACTCTTGCGATTGACTGAATGGAACGTTCACATCACTGGTTCCGTGCCAGAGTGTGATCGGGATCTGAGCGATTCGATTAAGGTTTTCAGTAGTCCAGTCATCCATTGCGATTGTCGGTGCCAACAGTAATACCGAATCTACCATCTCTGGGTAATCACGGGCAAACCTAAGTGCAGCGAGGCCTCCCATACTGAAACCATAAACGTGTACTGTCGTTTTGTTTGAATATTCTGAGTTGAAATATTCAATAATATGTTTGATATGTTCCCTCGATTCTTGATTTCCCCAATTTTGTCCGTACAGTTCTGAAGCAATAAAAATTGCCCCTTTTTCTGAAAAATAGGTACCATATGTTTCTAGTGTTTCATTGAATGTTTGGGTGATGAGCGCAGGATCTACATTCTCGTTACTGCCGTGAGAGTAGATGATAAGTGTAACTTTTTGATCGGTCTCGATCCTGCTGGGTGTATATACTCGAACTGGCTGCTCGTCAATCGTGATTACATCTAAATGGGCGGTAATTGGTTCCAACGTTGGGGATGGCTCAACAAGGGGAGACAGTTCAACCCCGCCTTGTTCTTCAATGGTTTCAACGACTTCAGTTGTAGGAGTGGTAGGGACAATTGGTTGTTCTAGTACGGGGGGTGTCACTAAATAAAATCCGACGACTAACGTAATAGCAACCACAACTACCCCGAGACTTAATATCGCGATCATATCAGTATTGTATCATTATAGGATGTTGAGAATGCTTGATTTATGGCGAATTCAATTTGATTGAGTATAATAAGAGAGGATGAAATGGAGAGTTCTTTTTTTACTGCTCATAATTATGGCTCTAATCGGCTTGAACGTTGGTGTTTGGGCTGTTTTCCAGCGTGCGGCCAGAACTACTACCGTGACCATGATTCCTCGTCGAGAACCTACGCCGACTCCTACCCCTGCAACGCAATTAGTTCCGTTTGTTCCGGTTACGGCATTTAAGAATTTTGAGTATCTGGATACAAATGATATTTCTGGCTCTATCAATGTGGCCCACAAATATTATCTTCCGATTGCTGGTGATGAAAAGTTAAACGAAAAAACTATTTCTATTGACGAAGTTTCTGACGATGATTATGCGGCGTTTTTAAAAGAGCCTACAAATGCGGTCTACTTGATACCACTTGGAGAGTTAAATAGCGGATTGCGAGTATTAAATGTGAACGATAAAAGTGTTTTTGATTCAAATGATAACGACTGGGAATTAATGCTTCCCGTTTCTTCTGATCTGTTACCGACTGCAATTAATCTTAACGAGGTCAAAGAATTTGTTTTTGGTGGGACGGTTGTGCTCTCTCGGGGAGTTGCTGAACGTATCGAAAAGTACAATGCGGTTGAATATCCTTGGAGTGCCATCAGCCAAACGCTTTCTTCGGCAGACTATGCATTTATAAATTTTAAGGGGTCTATCACAAGCAACTGTGTCTATGATGGGTACACATTGAGTTTTTGTGGTCAGCCCGACTATGTAGAGGGAATGAAATTAGCCGGCGTAGATGGAGTATCTGTTTCGGGAAATCATATTGGTGACTATGGTCAGTCGGGGATGAAGGAGACTATACAATTTTTGGAAAAAAATGAGATCGAACATACGGGTCTTGGGAAAAAATATCCTCAAGCCTTCGAACCACTAGTAGCGAATATTCAGTCTGATGAGCGTGATCCGTACTCAGTGGTGATGGTGGCATACAATAATGTTTTTGGGACAGCCCCTTGTGCCTCAGAAAAAGATCAGTGGGGAGTAACATGTTTATTAGACCAGGAAAAACTTTCTAAAGAGATCGCTGATCTTAAGGCGAAATACGACGTTGTCATTGCATATCCTAATTGGGGGCCAGAATACACACATTATCCTGACCCTGAAAAACAGATTAAGTGGGGGCGTCTGATGGCTGACGCAGGAGCAGACCTGGTGGTTGGAGACCAGGCGCATTGGGTCCAAACAATGGAGATCTATAATGAAACACCGATTTTTTATGGGGTGGGTAACCTGGTCTTTGATCAGATGTGGTCAGAAAAAACACGAGAAGGGATATTACTCCGCGTTTTCCTTTACGATGGTCAAATAATTTCCATTGAACCTGTGGCAACAAAGATTTATGATTATGCTCAGCCACGCATCGAGACGGGTAGCACCGGAAAAGCTATTTTAGATTACTTATCTTTACCTCTGGATGCGGCAGGATCGTAATATGAAACCGCTATTGTCTTCACAAAAAATCATTCTCCTGAAAATGATATACGCCGTCATCTACGCTGGTATTGTGCTGGTGCTCATTGTGCTTGATCAGCCACAGTCCATAGATACATGGACATATACCCTCGGAAAGGCGTTGGGCTTTTTGGGAATCACAAGCCTCGTGGTGCAGTTTGTTTTGGGAAGCAGAATAACATGGCTCGAGCGTGGAGTTGGTCTTGATCGAATGATGCGTTGGCACAAGGTTAATGCCAAACTCGCAACGCTCTTTTTAGTTATTCATCCGGGGTTGGTATTTTTTGGCCCGTTGTTACAAGCAGGGGTCAAGCTGGGTGAAATTATGAATTTTGTATCAGTTGGAATTCTCCTGGGGGACGCAGCGCTGATTCTTATTTTTATCATTCTCGTTACGTCACTTTACTCAACAAAGATCAAGCTCTCATATGAACGATGGAAATGGGTGCATAAGTTAGTTTATGGAGTGATTATCCTGGGATTCTTGCATTCATTTAATGTCGGAACGGAAATTTTACTCAAAAATGCATTGTTCTATTGGTGGGTGCTATTAGGTTTGTCTGCTCTGTATGCGGTTGCGTATCGGTATCTATGGCGACCATATCAGCATAAACAAAGTCAGTATACAGTGACGAACATTATTCAGGAAACACCCACGGTGAGAACATTTATGCTTTCTCCCATTCAAAAGAAATTGCAATATATGGCCGGACAGTTTGCCTTTGTTCGCATTCATGCTCAAGATTTGTCCGATGAAGAACATAGTTTTACGATTTCGTCTTCCCCAAAAGATGAGCACCTATCATTTTCCATCAAAGAATCAGGAGATTACACCAGTCAGTTGGGTAACGTCAAAGAAGGGGACGTGTTTCAAGTTGAGGGACCGTATGGCGTATTTAGTAATCATGACATGAAAGGTCCATTTTTATTTATTGCGGGGGGTATTGGCATTACTCCAATCAGAAGCATGCTTCGAACTATGGCGTTTTTAGAAAATACAGAAAAAGCGACATTACTGTACGCCAATAGAAACATGGAAGAAATTGCGTTTTATGACGAATTGGAAAAATTACAGCAGGACCATGATTGGTTTAAGCTTGTACACATATTGTCAGGAGAAGAAAAGGACGGTTTTTATAAGGGATATATCAACGCTGACATTATTAAAAATGAAATGTCTGATCTAAAAAATGTGACCATATTTCTCGTTGGACCGCCACCGATGATGGATGCTGTGACCAAAGAACTTCTTTCGCTGGGTGTCTCCAAAGCTAATATTCATACTGAACGGTTTGCCCTCCGCTAGATTTTTCTGAAAAATTGCAAAAAAAAGCCGCGGAATAAAAATTCCACGGCTCACGAGAGAAATCCGCCGGTTTTTTACCGGAGGAAATCAGT
>JAGQKX010000048.1 GCA_020429905.1 candidate division WWE3 bacterium | reverse complement strand
GACCAGTGACCATCTGGCTCGATTCTGAAGAAACGGCGTAATCTTTTGCTTTGTTTATGCTCGTATGGTAAAAATACACTATTCTATGCGGTTCAAATTTCGAGAAAAATTATTACGACAAGTAACCAGTGGTTCTAGACCACAGTGATAGTAACCCCGCCAAGGCGGGGTTTTTTAGTACAAAAATATGAATAATCTCTATTACGGTCTCGATTTTGGGACATCTAACTCAGTCATTTCGATTGTCAAAAATGGGAATCCAGAACTTATTGTGGTCGATCCTACGGCTGAAAATTCTGAGGTATTACAATCGCTTCTGTATTTTCGCAAAGATGGTAGTTGCCAGCTAGGTGAAGCTGCAACAGCTGCGTATCTTACGGATAACGCAGCGCGTAAACCTGTTCAGTGGAAAGAAATAGACACCGGGGAAGAGCGTAAGGTTGAAATCGTTGGTGACAACGGAATTGTCTATTACACAACCACCATAAAGATAAAAGTTGATATCAATAAACCTGGCCAATTTGTCCAAGCGCTCAAGACGACCTTACGAGAGGGCTCGCTTTCAACGGCATATATTTTTGATAAAAAATACAGTTTAGAATCGTTGATTGCTAAGCTACTGAGGCAGATGAAGGATGCTGCTGACAAGCAGGTTGGGCATTCCGTGACGCGTGTAGTTCTTGGGAGACCGGTGCATTATCTCTCAGAAGGCCAAGATGACCGTCATGTCGAAGACCGCATGCAAATAGCGGCAAAGGAAGCTGGGTTTACAGAAGTATCGTTTCTCGCTGAGCCAATTGCGGCAGCTCTGAGTTATTTGATTCATGACCAAGAAGACAAAACTATTTTGGTGTTTGATTTTGGGGGAGGAACGCTTGATTATTCAATCGTGAATCGGCCACAAGGAGGCCGACCGTCAGTTATTGGGACTGGCGGACTCTCAATTGGGGGGAACACGTTTAATGAAGAAATTATGGTGCGACTCCTTTCGGAACATTTTGGGGTGAATGAACGGTGGGGACCCAAACGTCTTCCGATGCCCGCTTTTCTCAAAGAAAGTCTCCGTCGGTGGTACGAGTTAGATCACTTACAAACGACTGAGATCCGCGACTTTCTCAAAGAGGCAGAAAAAACTGTCGATAACTCTCAGTCCATCGTAAACCTTCAGGATTTGATTAATTTTGATCTCGGCCATCACTTGTTTCGCGTGATTGAGAATGCGAAACGAACGCTATCAGATCAAACTGAAGCCGAAATTCATTTTGAGCGCGAACGTCTCAAGTTACATACCCAAATCACTCGTGAAGAGTTCGAACGAATTCTCGATCCCTTCGAGGTAGAAATAGATAGATCCTTAGATGCATTAATGGATGAAACACATCTTTCTTCTGATGACATTGACCATGTGGTGGCGACGGGTGGAAGTACGCTCATTCCCAAATTTCAAAACCTTCTGTTTGATAAATTTGGTCAAGAGAAAGTTGAATTCCATGACATATTTACTGGTGTAGGTGCAGGATTAGCCCTTGCTGATCAATTAGAAATATAGCGTCTTATTGAACGTCAGACTCATGCTATACTGACGATATGACCGTGATCGATGTTCCTCAAAAATTAGAAGAGCAGCCAGCCGAAATTCAGAAAAAATTTAATAGGATTTTTGATTATTACATAACCACTGGGAACCTAAAAATTCCGGAAGGAATGGTAGAGTGGGCCACAAACCAATTTGGCGGGATTGATATCTTGGAGACCCAAAAGTTACTCTTTTTAGAAAATAAGGTGATCGATCGAGGGGTTATTTATAACGACGTGAGAAGTAAACGACCACAAACGAAAGGTGAACCGGTGAGCGAAGAAATGTTGTTAGAAGCCGCTCAGAAGCCTCCATTCAACCAGCCGGAAAAACTCACTCCAGAGGATACGTTTGGTCGGCTACGCGGGGATTATTGTATTACGGCGTCAAATGTTTCGCGGTACGATAAATGGCATAGCGTGATCATTTTTGATGAACCAAACCCCCTAAAATGGAGTGAAGATCAGCTTGTCGACTACCTTTCGATCGCAAATGAATGGTTCACAAAAGTTCACGAAAAGGATGAATCTGCTTGGTTTCCTTTTTTCCAATGGAATTGTCTCTGGAGAGCTGGGGCGAGTATTCCGCATGGACATATGCAGATGTCGGTGAAACAAAATAAACCGTACTCCCAGATTGAAAAAATGCGCGCGGCTTCGTGGCAGTACGAGAATGAAACCGGGTCAAACTATTTTGATGATTACTATGAAGTACACGAGGCGTTGGGGCTCGCTTTTTCACAGGATGGTTTTCGCTATATTTTCCCCATTGATCCCAAAAAGGAACGAGAAGTCATTGTCTTGATGGATGCGTTTGATGAAAAATTTGCACAGAAATTACACGCTTTATTAACGGTATACAGAGACGAACTTGGTGTACAAAGTTTTAATGCAGGAGCGTATTTGAAGCCAATGGGTGGGAATATGGAGTGGAATCATATGCCGATCATGTTTAGACTTGTCGACCGCGGACGACTCGATAACGTTAATTCTTGGATCGGAGTTATGGAATATTTTGCTCAAGATGTTATTACGTTTGATCCGTATCACACCGCTGAAACTATTCAATCGCAGTTATAAAAGCCTATCCGGAACAAAACTTTTTCGATGGAGATCAGATAATCCAAATGCACTAATTGCCTCGGAATGTATTTTGGTTCCGTACCCCTTGTGTTGTCCAAATTGATACGGTGCATACGATTCATCGTTGTCGTACGTGCGCATCAGTGCGTCTCGATATTCTTTAGCTAATATTGAAGCGGCTGCAATGCTGGACGAAATCGCATCTCCCCGAATGATTGCTTGTTGGCGGGCCTCGTTAATATGTTCAATTATGAATGCATCTACGAGATGAAAATCAGGTTGCACCGATAATTTTTCTAACGCAGATTTCATAGCATATTGGGTTGCGGGTACGATCCCATATGTGTCGATGTAACGATTATCTGCGCTTCCGTACGCATAGGCGAGTGAGGTTTCCTGGATAGGGGAGATGAGTTTGGCGCGTTTGGTCGGAGTTAATTTTTTCGAATCATCAAGGACAACATCGAGGGTTGTATTTTGGGGAAAGATAACCGCGGCAACTACCACCGGTCCAGCCCACGATCCTCTTCCAACTTCGTCGAGGCCGACGATGTACTGATAACCTTGTTCCCATAATGTTTGTTCTATTTCAAATGAGGCGGCCATGTAGAAGTATTATAAAGCAATTTAGAGTAGAGAATAGACGCGTTCTCATTTACAATACGAGTATGGACAAACCGTTAGAAAAACCAAAAGAGGCGATCGCATTTCTCGTTTCTAGATTGTTTGGCCCTGAATCGATTATGCCGCTATCACTATGGTTTGTGATCTCATTTATGGGAGATTTTGACTGGAGAGAGGATCCGCTATTATTAGCGATCACAGCGTTTTTTTTCCTGATTGCTCCGATACTCATTTTTCTAATTTTCTATTTTTTAGGGTATCTTACCGACATTGATGCCACCGAGCGAAAGCAACGTCCCCCGGTATTAATCGCTAAACAGATTAGTCTTAGCATAGGTTTATTTTTTGTCTGGATGCGTGCTCCTGGATTGACCGTCCAACTGTATACATGGTGGTATCTGATAACACTCAGTATTCTGCTTATTTCATTTATCTGGAAGATCAGCATCCATATGACTGCCGCTTCAATGTTATTTTGGGCCGTGTACCTTATTTTTGGTTCTTCAATGTTGGCTGTTTTTATTTTATTGTTACCCATCGCCTGGGCACGCCTGACGCTCAAAAAACATGAGCCGTTACAATTGGCGTTTGGGGCTGTACTACCGCTTATTCTTTGGGGTATAGTTTCATTGACTCTAGGTTGAAAAAAGCGTACTATCAGAACATCATGGCGGATTTTTCTTACTCAGAAAATTCCAATCGCCCCATCTCATCAGTACGGCTCGTTTACGGAGCCGATCCTCGTGGTAATGATCAGGCTTGGTTAGAGCGTGTTGATCGCTGTGCTCGGCTTATTCTTCAATTAAAGGAAGATCAGTTACTATCAGGTGAAGATCCGTTGTTAAGTCAAGAGCTTTATGAAATGGAATCGGTTGGATTTGCTCCTTTTGATTGGGATGATGACGTGGAAGAAGAAGAATAGTTTTTCTATTTGTTAGTTCCTCTGAAAGTTCCCTGTTCGTTATGTAACTTAATTTATTCTGTATCTAATGTGCTTCTCTTTTGAGAAGGGTGTTGTACAATATTTACGTGCGTTTTAGTGAAGAAGAAATATCACAATTGATCAAAGCTTGGGCTGCTATTGCGCTGGCCTTTACCATCGCAGGTGCTTCGCGTACCGGCAGTTTAGCCTTTGGTTCATTACAGAATTTTTTGACTATTTTTTTCATTTCGGTTGTCACCGTAGGGTTAGCGTTTTTACTTCATGAAATCGCGCATAAGTTTCAAGCCCAAAAATATGGCTGCTGGGCAGAATTTCGAAGCTTTGATATGGGATTAATGATTGCCTTGCTAGGCAGCTTTGTTGGGTTTATTTTCGCAGCACCTGGAGCCGTGATGATTAGTGGAGTGATTAGTACTAGTGAACGAGGAAAGATTGCGGCAGTTGGCCCAATTACCAACATAGTCTTGGCACTCCTTTACCTTGCTGTATGGTATTTTGTCCCAGTTTCGGGGATTTTGTATCAGATCATTATTTATGGTGCGTCGATTAATGCCGGTTTGGCGGTGTTTAACTTGATACCACTCTGGAATCTTGATGGATTAAAAATCATTCGATGGAATTCTGCCATTTGGACGGCGATGTTTCTTGGCAGTATTGGATTACTGATGATAGTAAGATAAGCAGACCATGTCTGTCTTTGACAGGGATGATAATATATACCAACTATGTCACTTTTTCGTAGATATGATTCTGAAGGTAAAGTAATTGAGGAAAGCGATATCTCTTCTGAAGAAGAGTCGTTTAGTGATATCCCATCTAACTTACCAATTATTCCTATAAAGGATACCGTTGTCTATCCATTTACGGTGGTGCCGGTGTATGTGGATGATCAGATTGGCGCCAAGGCAGCAAAGAAGGCGCTCGAAACTGATCGCTATGTTGCCGTGTTTTCTGTGCAGGCTGATTCTGATCAGTCACTCGTACCCAATAACATGTATTCAATTGGTACCGTTTGTTTGGTACATAAAGTTGTCCCGGTTGCCCGACAGGGGACAATGGTGATCTTGCAAGGTATTAGTAAGGCAGAATTGCTAGATGTTAATGCCGAGGACACACCGTGGTATGGATCGGTAAAAGAAGTTGTTGATAAAGAAGAATCAGGACAAAAAGTACGGGCATTAGCCAAAACCGCTTTAACGACGGCCCAAAATATTATTTCTCAAACCCCATATTTACCGCATCAGGAGCTGCAATTTGCGCTTGAGAGTCTCGATGATCCATTGAAACTTGTTTATCTCATTGCGACGGTTATTGGTATGAAATTAGAAGAACGGCAGAAATTGCTTCAGTTAGCTCATGTAAAGAGTAAGTTAGAATTCTTAGTTAAGATTCTTACCCGGGAAGACGAATTACTCCAGCTAGGAGGAAAGATACAGGATGACATCAGAAAAGATTTTTCGAAAAGTCAGCGGGAGTATTTTTTGAGACAAAAATTAAAAGCGATTCAAAAAGAACTCGGAGAAGAATCCGAAGCGGC
>JAGQKX010000047.1 GCA_020429905.1 candidate division WWE3 bacterium | reverse complement strand
TCAAGAACACTGCTCTCAGAGCAAATAACTGAGCCAGTTCCTGAACAAATAACGCGTGGAACCAAACCTAAACATATTGAAACTCCACAGGGAGATTTTTCTTACACGCACACCATTGATGTTTGGGCAACAAGCTATGATGGGAATTGTGCGGGTTGCAGTGGAATAACGTATACCGGAACGCACGTTGATCACGGAACCTGCGCGGTTGACCCGTATGTGATTCCGCTTGGCACAAGATTCTATGTCCCGGGATACGGCATGTGTACGGCAGAAGATATTGGCGGAGCCATTTATGGTAATAAAATTGATTTAGGATTTAAAAATATTCAAAATGGCTGGTGGTCTTCACGTTGGGTTACTATCTATCTTCCATAGCAAAATATATCCTATAACTGGTTTTGATTCTTCAGTTCTGCTATAATTCCGCACAAACCAATAACCGCAGCTTCGGTTGCTAGGGGCATTCGCCCATGCCTACCAAAGGCAAAGGAGAACATACAAAATGTTCACAATTCGTATCACCGTAAACGGTTTGATACCGGCCAATTTGGCCAAGCTTGGCATTCGTCGGTGGTTTCCCGATGAAGACGAACAAAAAGATCTCAGAATGGTTACCAAACCTGCCTGGGTCATCTTTGTTTTTAAATATTTCTTCTTAACGGTTGAATAAACTGTAGGAGAAACACAGTGGGTGGGCATTTTGCCCACCTACATCACAAATCATTGTCAGACCTCTTGTTCCCTAATCGCCACCATCAGATCCCATCCTTCAAAAATAAGTATCATGAGTAAACTAAATAAAGAAGACGTGATAACAAATAGCTTTTTACCTCCCGGCATTCGGTATAAATATAGAAATACACCTACAGGAACGATAATCTGCATTAGACGATCGTTAACCGTCGGCTCAAACGGAGAGAACATCACTTGTAACACTTCTAAAATAAACAGCAACAACGAGGCGAGAAGATTTAACTGAAGACTCGGTTTAGACAAATCGATTGATTTTAAGAAAATTAAGTTGAACGGAAGATCCGGCTCCGGCACCCAATGGTACAGGAGATGGAGATCATGACCTTTAAGGCCAGTCGAGAAAACTCGCCAAAGCATCAAGGCAATGAATATCTGAATTCCCAAATTGATCACTTCTGATCTGATCATGGATTTTTCCCGCCGCACCAGCTTCGACTTCTCGTTTTGATACCGCAACGGATCAGAACTCTTAAAACGTCGCTTCAAATCAGTATAAAGACGCCCAATCCGTTCTTTGTCTTCTTCTGTCGCTCTTGATTTGATCGTTAAAGGTAACATGAGTATCCTTACCGTGACACTCAATGCGATGACTGCCATCCCCATATCGGGGTGTTCCACAAAATGTCCTATACCTTCATAAAAAAGGACGAGTAGGTTGAAAAACAACTGGTATACATAGTTAAATGGAGGTATGTTAAATAGTACGTCTAAGAACATCAAGACAATTTTAGCACGGTATCATGTTTCACCTAAACAATCGCTTGGACAGCATTTTCTTGTGAACGAAAGTGTCATCAAAGAATTAGTCCAAACTCCCAATATCCAAGAAGAAGATTTGGTCTTAGAAATCGGAACTGGTTTTGGCGCCGTGACCGTTCCGTTGGCTCATCAATCGAAACATGTCTTCACGGTGGAAATCGAACCTCATTTTTTGGAATCATTCCGTCGTGAATATCCACAGTTTCTGGATCGAGTCACACTGATTCCCCATAATGTACTCACGCTAAATATTGCAGAGTTTTTTGGCAAAACCAGCTTCGATGCTGTGCGATATCATGTTGTTGGCGCCGTACCATACAACATTACTTCTCCGATCATCCATAAGTTTTTAACTGATCACCCGCAACCCGACACAATCACGTTATTGATCCAAAAAGAAGTCGCCGAAAAAGTTGCTACCCACCCTCCACATGGCACGTATCTCTCGAATTTCGTATCTTTGATGGGCACGGCAACAATTGCCAAAAACAATATCTCACCCGGTGCTTTTTTCCCTACACCACGGGTTCAATCAGCAATTTTGACAATAGATATTCACCCTAAGTATCCCGAGATAGACCCTAATGTTTTTTCGGAATACCTACACCAAGGATTTAAACACCCACGAAAAATGCTCCGACAGGTACTGGATGAGTCTACACTTGTGGGAAATGATATAAACCCCGAGGCTCGCCCCCAAGAATTATCGCTCAGTGAGTGGGTTAAATTATTTAAACATGACGTTGGAATTAGTACCTAATGATTAGCACCATCATACTTTTTATACTCTTCATCGTCGTTGTCAGCACCACTCTTTGGCTCTTCTTGGTCTCATTTTCACTTTGGCAATCATCTAACCAAAAAACATTTTATGTCAGTACCCCCAAACATATCGCTCAAAAAATGCTTGAAACATTAGATGCTCAAAAAGGTAGAAATCTCATTGATCTCGGAGCTGGCGACGGAAGTATTCTCCGTTTATCAGCCCAAAAACATGAAACCACGAGTGTGGGCTATGAGATTACCATGTGGCCATATCTTTCTTCAATTCTCAAAAATTACCTATTTAAGAAAAACAATCCACAGCTCAAAAATTTAGTACAGATGCATTACTCGCCGGCCCTTGACGCAGACGTGAGTGAAGCGGATTACATTTTTTTGTATACCAGTCCTGAATTTAATCAAAAATTAGCCTACAAGCTCAAACGAGAATTGCCAACGTATTCCCGAATCGTAAGTCTGACTTTTCCCTTACCTGATTGGACAGCCGAAGAAGAAATCACGATCGGAGACTATACCTATTGGCTCTATCTCAAGGCTCACAATGAATCCGAAAGATCGTTATAATAGAACCCAATGAATATTCAACTTGATACTCATCAACATGATTGGAATCGTTTTGTATCAGAACAATCCGGACACATCCTGCAAAGATGGGAGTATGGGGCGGTACGACAAAACATGCAGACAGAAATCCTCCATCTAGCGTTCTATGAAGGAGGAAAAATACAGGCTGTTATCCAAATGTCCTTGCACCCAATCCCGTATTTACCCTGGAAGGTGGGCTATATCCCTAGAGGTCCTGTTGTCCGAAAGAATTTTAGTGAAGATGCCTGGTTAGAACTTTTCAAGGCACTTACACAGATAGCAAAATCTCAAAATCTGGCTTTTATCAAGATTGAGCCCAACATTACAGCTCATACTGACGAACAAGCAGTATGGTCTCAAATTATCCAAAAACTTTCCATTCCGGCTGCCCAAAACCCAAGATTTATGAATGCCACTTCAATGATTGATCTTACTCAATCCGAAGAGACACTTTTGCAAAATTGCCGCAAAAACACCCGCTATTACATTCGCAAAGCTCCTCGAGAAAATATTATCTATGAAGAGGCGACTAACCCCGAAGATCTTAAAGATTTTTATTCGTTACTCAGTGAAACAGCAGATAGGCAAAATTTCCAGCTTGGCGCAAGGCCGGTAACATACTTTGAGTCACTCTGGACTCAGTTTAGAAAAAAAGATCAAAACGATTGTAATCTCCGGCTTTTTTTTGCCAAAATCGGCACTGAACGCGTGGCCACGGTACTTAACTTTTATGACCAAAACACCGCCTACTATCCATACGGAGCTTCCTCATCAAAAGCCCGCGGAACCGCTGCCACGGAAGGCCTCATGTGGCACGCCATTAGTGAGGCAAAAAAATCAGGTCTGAAAATGTACGATCTTTGGGGCATACTGCCAACCGAAAACAAAGAACATCCATATTGGGGATATACATTTTTCAAACAAGGGTTTGGAGGCAAAACAGTTGAATATGTCGGCAGTTATGATTTTCCGATCATTTCATTTGCCTATACACCGTTGCAATACCTCGAAAAATTGCGCCGATCATTGCTCAAGATAAAACCCCACTAGCATCCTATAGTATTGACTTTTCCCTGATGTTTAGGTATAATACGCCAAACTTTTTCATGCGGCTTCGGCTGCTAAAAAAGATTCCTTGAAAAGGAAAATCTTATGACACTTTCGGCTTCGGCTGAAAAAGACAATCCTATCGAGGAATTGCACATTTTTTTATTGTTTGGGGTGTGTCCCCCAGAGCGTACATTTACCTTTAAAGGAGGTTGCAAAATGTCTAAACGACAGCTCACGCTCACCAACCGTATCGTTGATCATCTTATTTCGAAATACGATCTCCGCAACAGCGGTCTCGTTGAGTCGCCTAGTGCGGATCGTAATCAGGTTGAGTGGAAACTCATCCGTGAAGAAGTCGAAGGAAGCAGATATACTCCCGCTGTTTTGGGAATCATCTGCGCCAACGGCGCCAGCTACCACGGTACAAAGGCAGAAACACAAACGCCGATGTACATTGTCCACTGTGGGACCTGGATTTCGAAATATGACGGAGGACGCAATATCCTCCGGGACATGGCCGCAACGGTCTTGTTCGCTATGATCCACGACCGCCTCAAGAAGGAACAAGAATTCGATGACCTGCTCTCAGGTCCAGAATTTGACTTTCTCCGCGAGGAATAAGCGCTAACCGCGCACCAAACAAAAGGCTCAGCTACTCAAGCTGAGCCTTTTTTCATTTCACAAGCCTAGACACAAACTACCCTTCGACTATTGCAGTCTGAGTCAATATACTGAAAGTACGTGTATGTTTCATACTGTCCGGAATCTGTACACCAGTTATAAGTATATTGTCCTCATTACCGCCATTTTTTGTCTGGCTGGAATTCTTATCCAGTTATTTACCTTTCATCGCGAACTCATCAACCAAACCAACACTGCCTTTGACACATATACCAGTCATGTCAACGAAGAATTACTGCATTCAGCTCAAGACTTAGATGACGTTATCCAGGCATCGGAATTGGCAACGTTGATTGCGCAAGATACTGATGAAAATCGTAATGCATTCGCTCAAAAAGCCATAGAGATAACCGAACATCACACTACTTACACACAAGTACGTTTTATCGACGAAGAAGGACAAGAAATCGTCCGCATTGATCGTCAAGATGGCCAGATTATTCAAGTAGACGAAGCACACCTTCAAAACAAAATTAACCGCTATTACGTAACTGATACCCTTAAACTAAATGAAGGTGAAGTATATATCTCTCCGCTTGACCTGAATATTGAGAACGGAGAAGTTGAAGAACCTTTCAACCCCATGATTCGGATGGCGGCACCTGTTTTCACCCAAGGCGGCGAACATGCCGGTCTAATCATTATTAACATTCAAGCACAAGATCTCCTTTATGATCCAGGAGTAACAACAGAGCTCTCACCTCGGTCACGGTTTCTTCTCGTAAATTCTGATGGGTATTGGTTTAAAGGATTTGTTCCAGAAGATGAGTGGGGATTCATGTTCCCTAAGCGAGAAAGCAAAAAAATACAAAACGTTTTTCCCAAAGCCTGGCAGAATATTCAGTCTAGCAGCGAAGGTTTGGTTTTTTCGAATGAAGGTATGTTCATCTATCGGACAATATTTCCAATTAGGATTGTCCAGTCTGAACTCGGTGACAACGCACAATCATATTTTAGCCGCAATTTAACCAGTAAAGATTTTTATTGGGTGACCATCGGCTATATCTCAATAGCTGATTCTTTAGGATTCGTCTATGAAACAATCATCTATCGCTATATCATTATTTTTTCTGTAATCGTTTTATCTTGCGGACTATTTATTCTTTTTTCTACACTTTATTCGAACCTTCAACTTGCCCACCGAAAGAAAGAACACAACCAGAAGAAAACTCTATAGTTTGCCCTATCGTCTGTAACTTCGTATAATGCAACCACAATCTTGTAATAGCCCATTCAATGGGCTTATCGGGAGGCACATTTACCAAAGGAGATACAAAATC
>JAGQKX010000046.1 GCA_020429905.1 candidate division WWE3 bacterium | reverse complement strand
CCGACAAACTGGAAAAACCGCCATTGCCGTTGACACGATCATCAACCAAAAAGGAAAAGGCGTTTATTGTATTTATGTAGCGATTGGACAAAAACAATCACGGGTAGCCCAACTTGCAGAAAAATTAGAACAATTAGGGGCCATGGACTATACGATTATTGTCTCTGCGCCGGCTTCAGATCCCGTATCCCTCCAATACATCGCCCCGTATTCAGCCACCGCGATTGCTGAATATTTTATGGAACAAGGAAAAGATGTTTTGATTGTCTATGATGATTTATCAAAACATGCGTGGGCATATAGACAAATTTCATTGGTTTTGGAACGCCCTCCTGGTCGTGAGGCGTACCCGGGAGATATTTTCTACTTGCACTCACGATTACTGGAACGTTCATGCCGTCTTAATGAAGACCTTGGAGGAGGATCAATAACCTCGTTGCCGATCGTTGAAACTCAATTAAGTGATGTCAGTGCGTATATCCCGACAAACATAATTTCTATTACTGATGGTCAGATATATTTTGAAAGCGATTTGTTTAATTCTGGTTTTCGTCCTGCAATCGATCCAGGAAACTCTGTTTCACGTGTAGGTGGATCGGCCCAAATTAAGCCGATGAAAAAAGCTTCTGGACAGCTTCGACTCGACCTAGCCCAATTTAAAGAACTTGAAGCGTTCGCTCAATTTGGAAGCGGCGACCTTGACGAAAGGACAAAACAACGCATTGAAAGAGGAAAACGTATTCGCGAATTATTGAAACAAAAACAATATCAGCCGTTACCCGTCCATACTCAAGTTGGTTTAATTTACGCAGTTAACCAAGGACATTTCGATTTGGTCGAGGTTGAAGGAATTAACGACATCAAAGAAAAATACATTTTGTACATGCAACAGAAAAATCTAAACGATTTAGAGAAACATACTGATGATTTCTTCTCTACATTTAGCGGAGAAGAAAAAGAAAAAAATGGGTAAAACACGAGAAATTAAAAAACGAATTAAATCTGTAAACAACATTTCACAAGTAACAAATGCGATGCAATTAGTCGCTGCGTCTAGAATGAAAAAAGCACAAGAGAACGCTGAAAAAGGAAAATCATACTCTGAGCAAATAAAACAAATAATGCTTAAGCTTTCTTTGAATAAGACAATTACTGATGATCCTTTTATTGACCCAGCATACAGTCAAGACGCACAAGCGGATATGATTATTGTTTTTTCCCCCCAAAGAGGGTTAGCTGGCGCATTGCCCAGTAACCTTGTTCGTTTTGCCACCAAATTTGGGAATGACATTGCTTCAGCCGGACGTGCAGTCCAATTAGTGACAGTCGGGCAAAAAATTCGTCAGCAGTTGGCAAATCAACCGTGGGAATTTGTGGCCGATTTTTCGGATATGCCCGAACAACCAACCACTGCTGATATGCGTCCACTGATTAAACTTATCAGAGATAGTTACGTCAATCGAGAGATTCATAGAGCTTATCTGATATACCCTGGATTTATTAATGCCCTGACCCAGATACCGACGGCCAGATTGTTATTACCGCTCGATTTGGAAGGATTAGAACTAAGTCATGAAACAGAATCACTTAATACAGAGATGAAAAGCAATTCTGTTTATATGTTTGAGCCAACACGAGAAGAAATCTTTGAAGAATTAATACCCGCCTATATAGAAACGCAATTGTATCAAACACGTCTCGAGACAATCGCTTCAGAATACAGCGCTCGCATGGTCGCGATGAAAGGGGCCACAGATAATGCCAAAGAACTCAAGGGAGACTTGACAATACTATATAATAAGTCACGACAGGCACAAATTACTCAAGAGGTCGCAGAAATAAACGCTGTGCGCTCAAGAAACTAAAATGAACAAAGATCTAGCAGCTGGAAAAATTTATCGGGTATTGGGAAACGTAGTTGATGTTCAATTTCCTAAAGATTCAGTCCCTGAGATTTACAACGCACTATTTATCGAAGACTTACAGTTGACGCTTGAAGTTGAGCAACAACTTGGAGATGGCTTGGTGCGTTGTATTTCATTGGGTTCTACCGATGGGCTTCGCCGGGGAGTAGAGGTGAATAATACAGGGGGACCTATCAGTATTCCGGTCGGTCCGAACACACAAGGAAGAGTCCTGAACGTTTTAGGAGAACCGATTGATGGTAAAGGTCCTGTTGAGTCAGATACCTATCTACCGATTCATCGACCAGCTCCTAAAATGACAGAACAAGAAGTTACCCCTGAAATTTTTGAGACCGGACTTAAAGTAATTGATTTAATGGCTCCGTTTATCAAAGGTGGAAAAATTGGTATTTTTGGTGGTGCTGGGGTAGGGAAGACGGTTATCATTCAAGAACTCATCAGTAATATTGCTGAGTTTCACGAGGGAGAGTCAGTTTTCGCCGGTGTTGGTGAACGTACGCGAGAAGGAAATGATCTTATTTTAGAAACAACTGAAACGGGTGTCATAAAATCAACTTCTCTGGTTTTCGGTCAGATGAATGAACCACCCGGAGTGCGCCTTCGGGTAGCTCTCACCGGACTGACATTAGCAGAGTATTTCCGTGATCAAGGTAGGGATGTACTACTCTTTATTGACAATATCTTTCGTTTTACCCAAGCTGGAGCTGAAGTCTCTGCACTATTAGGCAGAATGCCTTCGGCAGTGGGATATCAACCGACACTGGCCAAAGAAATGGGTGATCTACAAGAAAGAATTACTTCTACTAAATCAGGATCGATTACCTCATTACAGGCCATTTATGTGCCTGCAGACGACTATACTGATCCGGCACCCGTAACTACTTTCGCCCACCTAGATTCAACGATCAGTTTATCCCGAGCGATTTCTGAGCAGGGATTGTATCCGGCGGTGGACCCATTAGCCTCAAACTCGAGAGCTCTGGATCCAGAAATCGTTGGACAGGAGCATTATGATGTCGCTCGAGAAGTACAAAAAGTACTTCAACGATACAATGATTTGCAGGATGTTATTGCCATTCTTGGAGTAGATGAACTTTCTCAGGAGGATAAACTTACTGTTTCTCGAGCAAGAAAAATTCAGCGCTTCTTAAGTCAGCCGATGAATGTTGCTGAACAATTCACTGGGCGAGAAGGAAAATATGTTTCGTTGACAGACACAGTTTCAGGTTTCCGAAGAATATTGAATGGCGAGCTTGATCATATTTCTGAAGATACGTTCTACATGAAGGGCACGATTGAAGAAGTGATCTCCGAACATGCGGGCGAAAAAGAATAATCATGCTTAAGGTTTCTATTACCACAGTCGAGCGCACCGTTTTTTCCTCAGACAACGTTGCAAAAATCACGCTTCCCACAAAAGAAGGAGTTATTACTGTCCTACCAAACCATGCCTCTCTGGTTTCTGCACTTTCCATGGGTGAAGCTATTGTGTATACGGATGAATCTCCTAACTACATGTTTTTAGATGGGGGAGTCGTCGAAATTAATGACAATACAGTTCACATTTTAGCCACCGCTGCCGAACAAGCCGAAGAACTCGACGAAGCTCGTATTGAAGAAGCGCGCCGAAGAGCTGAAAAAATTCTTGAAGAGAACCCCGTCGATGTCGACCTCGCGAAGGTTGAGACATCGCTGCAAAGAGAACTTATGAAACAAAAACTAGTGCGAAAGTGGCAGCAATATAAGTAATTCTCTCTTTGCAACACTACTCTTGGATCGAAAAATATTCATACACAAACAGTGAGGTGACAAACCAGAGAGGTAACCAGGCTGGGAATGCTTTTTTGAATGAATACCGTTGGCTTTCATGTGCATACAGTGCCTGTATTTTAGTCAAAGTAGAAAGTCCTGTGTATATCCGAGCCGTGGGTGATGCAATACGACTACGAAATGTGTCAGAAGTGGCCATGTAATCAGGAAGTGACACCTGCTGATACATTTTTTGCGGGAAACTCGCGTACCAGAGCATAACCTCAGGAAAGAATTTTTGCATTAAGAAAGTTGCAGCTTCGCTGAGGGCAATGTGATCTTCGTGCCCATACATACCTGATAAATCATACGTGATGACTATATCTGGTTGCTGTTGTACCAAGAGTTCGTGAACATATTTTTGGAGGGTGACTTTGAGCTGGTTCAGGTTACCATCCTCAAAATCTGATTGAATCAGGTGAGTGACTCCAAGTATCCTGGCCGAATGCTCCATTTCTCTGGTTCGAATTTCTCCCAGTTGTGGATCTAGGTGGGCATCATCGGTACCACGTTCACCTTTCGTCAACACCACTAATGTTACTTCACAGTTATTTTTTAACAGTTGGGGAACTGTACCGCCAACCGTGAGACATTCGTCATCTGGATGGGGAAACAAAATCAATATTTTTTTATCTTTTGGTAACTCAATCTGAGGGATGTCGTGATCATGAAGCCAATAAACCATAATCATCCACAAAATGATGAACCCGATCAATAAACAAAAGCATAGAATAAGATAAAACATATACACCGTAGTATAACACGCTAAATATTGATGTTTGGCGGGAAGAGCTCTTATCGTATAATAGGGAACATCATGAAGAGTCCTCATTTATCTCAATACTCGCAACAACGACAGCCATCTGCTGTTCGGGTAGCGCAAATTGCTTTCGGAAATCGACAAGATACCGTGGAGGCTATTAACGTTGGGGTGGGGAATGTTTCTTTGCCGATGTTTAGCCCCATGAGAGACGCATTGTTTTCTCTTGCAAATGACAAAAGCCCATTTTCGAAAGGAGTCGTAAAATATTCTTCTTCGCTAGGCATGCCCGAAGCAAACGAGGCATTCTTACATGCAATTTCGGCGAGTGGATTCTCTACAGAGAATCTCTATTCCCTTATTACTGATGGCGGAAGCCACGCCATGGAGTTAGTAATTCTGGCAACCTGCGGTTTTATTGACAGCACAGATCGTCCATTGTTAGTGATTGATCCAACCTATTCAAATTATCGGTCTTTTGCTCAGAGGGTTGGCCGCAAGGTTATAAGTATCGCACGCACACTCCAAGATGATGGGGTTTTCGATTTCCCTTCTAACCAGCAATTACGAGACATTATTCAGAAAAATAACCCAAGTGCCTTACTGATTATTCCATATGATAACCCTACCGGACAGTTTCTCAGCCAAGAACGTATCAATGAGATAGCACAAATTTGTGCAGATTGTGACATGTGGCTTATCAGTGATGAAGCATATCGAGAACTTGTCTATATTGGCGAGCAGCCATCAAGTGTTTGGGGAATCGATTTAAACGAAAACCCATCAATTGAAGGAAAACGCATCAGTATAGAATCAACATCAAAAGTTTGGAATGCTTGCGGTCTACGCATTGGGGCCATTGTCACTGACAGTCCAGAATTGCACGAAAAAGTAGTTTATGAAAATACAGGTAATCTTTGTGCGAGTGTCGTTGGACAATATGTGTGGTCAAGCATTTTAGATGAGTCCTTTGAAAGTTTACAAAATTGGTTCAATGAGCAAAGAAACTATTACAAAACCATTATGGATGAGATAACGGGGGAATTTAAGAAACTACTCCCCAAAATTATCATCACCCAGCCTCAATCAGCCTTATATTCTGTGGTTGATGTCAGAAATTATGCGCCTACAGATTTTCGCAGCAAAGATTTTGTACACTTTTGTGCGAGCGAAGGAGCAGTAGAAATAGATGGAACATCATACACATTACTGATTGCCCCCATGGTTGGTTTCTATGATCCTGACATCAGTCCTAATCATGGAAACACCCAAATGCGGATTGCCTATGTAGAATCACCAGAAAGAATGCGTCTGGTTTCTCAACTATTTAAAGAACTATTAGCGCAGTACCTCAACCTTTAATCTGCCAGTAGATATGACTGAAAATTTTTGTCAGAATCATCCCTATCAACGCGAGAACTAACCACGGATCAATCA
>JAGQKX010000045.1 GCA_020429905.1 candidate division WWE3 bacterium | reverse complement strand
CTCACCATCTGCTACAACCGTTGCTTCAACAGTGTAGATATTGCTGGTAATTTCAACGTCCCCGCTCACGACAAAAATTACATTTTTTCCTGTAAATGTTTCAGGACGATTAGAGTCGTGGAAATAGAGGTCAAGATTATTCGAATCATTACCAATAAAAATTACTACTGGTTTGTTGTTGTCCAATTCAGCCCACATTGCTTTATTCAGCGTCACTCGGTTAGGAAAGGCCCCGCCGTCACCAGTAGTTATGCGTATAACTCCGGGTGTACCCGCGTTCGAAAGCGCATTATTGATGGCAGGATCATCAAAATCTGTTCCATCAGTAGCCTGATCTTTTAGCCGTTCCCAAAGTTGATCATACGTATAGCGTGTAACATCAATGTCTTCACTGGTTGCTCTCCACCGCTTCGCCGAGTCGCTATGCACACGATTAATAGAGATCCCGTTATCGGCGCTTGAGGCAACACAACCTGCAGATCCCGAGCAAAACCATGCTGGATTTGGTATGGTCAAATTAATTCCGTTTCCTACCCCTGAATATTGGCTATGAATATTTCCTCCTATTGTTTGAATCCAATCATAGCTACTGGCATTGGTATCTCCGTCAATTGATCTGCTTGTTGAACCAGAGAACATCGCAAAATCGAATATGCCTGGAAGAAGATCATTGATTCTATTTACCTGGACGGTACGTTCCGAATCGATAGAACTTCCAGTAGAGGTGATCTCAACCGATTGAACCGGGAAATTAAGAGTCGTACTTGGGGTGATCCCTACATATGTACGTTGATACATCGGACGTAATCGAACGAGTAGCGCATTGTTTACACCTTCGATCGAACCAATATTTAACGTCCGAGCACAACGACTTGGACTCCCCGATGGAACAGTAGTCTGAAATCCTTGGGCATTGGGAACACTTCCACACTTCCAAGCATACCGATCGACGACATAATTACCAAACCCTGTTTTCATTACTACGGTTGCCACCATCGCGGCATAACGATCCCAAGTAAAAGTGATATTGCTATTGTAACCCGAGCCCGGGGAAATGAGGTCATTGACTAGACGGATTTGTATTACCTGCTCTGGTTCAACATCATTAACCGAAAATGCCTGTTCAGCAGATACCGCCACACGATCAACATTTGCATCACCAACGGTGAGATTACAATCATTTCCTGGATTTAGGTCAGTATCATCACACGTGGCTGGAACACTTGTTCCTTGGCTAATTTCAAACAACTTTTCTTCCACGCCAGCTTCCGCCGCAGAAAATGCGCGTTCTGATTCGGTAGATGACTCTGATTGACGAACATCCGTGGTGGTTCGAGTAGAAGCTGCTACTACGACAGTAAGAGCCACAATTGCTACGAGCAGCGTGAGAAGGAGCACTTGACCATTTGAATTTGTCAGTTGTTTTTTCATCATACGGGCAGTAAATAACCTTCTTATACTATAACCAACTTTGATATACATTTCAACGAATATATGATCGTGTGGTTACTTGCGTTTCTAATTCAATGTCACCTTGATATTCTCCTAACGTAGGTGCTCTAACAGCTTGAGCGAAAGTAAGCTTCATAGAAATTTCTTGCGTGTTCGTCGTGCCGTTGTCGGTCACACTTACTGAAAATCCGGTTATACTTATACCTGTCTTGGTATTAGTATCAGTAATTACCCCACCACTATTAAAAGAACCGCATGAAGGAGCAGTCACATTTAGCCTCCCGTTGGCAGATCCAGTCTGTGCCGTATACGTCACCACGACCGTCTGACATTGTCCATTTTCTGCATATTCAATACTGTCCTGATCAAGGGTAAAGGTGATTGAGTTGGCAGTGGTTGTTGCTTCAATACTTGATCTGGCATATCGTGATAGTTGAGACATGATTCGATTTCCATCTTCCTGAAGCTGATTAATCACGCGACTTTTAACATACCCACGGTACGCGGTTAAAAATGTGGTGGATATAACTCCAACGATGACGCCAAGAATTGCGATCGTAATTAGTAACTCAATAAGGGTGTACCCACGGCTGTTAGAAATTCTCATATGAATGCTTACTGCTGCCAATCAGTAAGATACGTTGAGGCAGTAACGGTTTTATAGTCGTTTTTATCTCTATAGGCGGTGGTCACCATAATAATTTTGCGAGTGGGATCACTCACGTTGTAATCGTTAATTTCAATCATGCGATAAAAACCATCTGGATCAATCAAAAAAGCTGTACTGACCGGATTTGCAGGAGGATGAGTAATTGTTACGGCAACCAACTGTGGTACTGAACTGTCCAAATTATAGTACCCATACATCGTGAAGATATCCTGTGAATTTGCATCTCTAATCAATCGGACCTGTTCAATTGCTTGCTGGGTGTAATAAAGCGCACGAGTACGGTTACGGTTGGTATTAGAACTCAGAAGGGTACTGCTACCCACATTAATAATGACGGTACCAATGACTAACAGTATTCCTACAGACAATAATATCTCCACGAGGGAAATACCTGATTTATTATTCAAAAATACGGGCAGTCGTTTTTTCATAACATCACTTATTAATTTATATAGATACTACCATTTCGCCGAACAATAATTTGCCGACTTTTACTGATTCCCGAATGCAGTACCGTAATGACCACATCGGATCCGAGTGGCGCACCGGCAGTTCCATTATATAGTTTAGCGGTTGGCATCGTGAATGTAAATTGGGCTTGTGTTGTGGTGAATTCCATTGGTTTTTGAGCTTTTCTTGAAATCTGTTCTGTAGTTCCATTATCTAATAACCTACTGATTACGTAATTATCAGTATTTATTGACACCTGAACAGCAACAACTTTTCGGCCCGGGCTCGTTGCGTCTTGGATAGAGCTCGCGGCACGATTTTGGGCGGCTTTAAGATCAGTGACTAATTCTTCTGAAAACGTATTGAGAACCTCGCGTTCATTGATGCTCCCTAAATACCTAATACCCAGAGACAAAATAATCGAAGCAATAGCAACCGTGATAAGCAACTCAATTATCGTTACGCCTTTATTTGAAAAATACATATATTTAGAGAGTACCACAGAAAAAAAGCGTTGAGAATGAAGATTTATTAACCTCGGTTGATCTCAAAGAAATGAACATCTTTGATATTAATAATTGGGGCATGTGTTATTTCGTCAGAAGCCCAAAGAATGGTTGGTTTACTTACCCCAGAAACTGCCATGATGTTTTGCAGCATCGTCAGCAAATTATCTTGAATACGGAGAGAATTGGGAACAATCGGTTCAGCTAATTTACCATCTCTGATACGATAGCTATCGGCAATTACCGTACCTGAGATAATCCCTGAGGCATATCCGCCAACTGGATACGTATACCAAAGCCTGCCTACGTAGATCCCATCCTTGACCTGGGCAATAACATCCTCGTCGGCGAGATTAGTATCTCCTTCAATGTACAAGTTTGTTGCGTTGGTTCCAACTCCAGCTCCTGCCACACGTCCGCCACCAAGGGCGAATCTAAAACCACTATGCGGTGCAATAGCATCACGAATATCATGAGGATTTGAACCAAGGTGTTGAGAAGCTTCTTCGGCTTTGTGGTGCATTTTTTTTGTCAGGCGTGAATCTGCTAATAATCCAACCAGTTGGCCATTTGTGATGAGAGCTGTCTTCCGAGTCGGAGCACCTTCGTCGGTAACTCTTTTTGCTCCAGCTGTATTTGGCTGAGTCGGATCATCATAAATGGTGAGCTTTTCTGAAGCAACCGTTTGACCAAATCTTCCCGAGAAGAACGAGGCTCCAAAATCAATTAACCCTAACGTCAAATGGGGGAGCAACAAACTTCCAAATAATTCCGCAACTGCCTGTGGTCCAAAGACGACATCATATGCACCCGTTGGCACTCGCATACCCCCGATATTTTTAATAGCAGCCTGTGCCACTTCCTTTCCAATTTCTTTGGCTGATAAATCTTTGAGATGTTGACGTGCACCCCACGCTGATCCTTTTGCATTTTTTGATTCAACCATAGCCGTTAAGAATGAGAGAACAATCGTCGACTCATCAACTTCTGCAAATCCGTTTGTCGTGGCCAGTGCCATTCGCTCTCGAATAATAAAATTATCACCATTTAAAATAAATGCTACTTCAGTCGGGCTTAAATTTCTTTCTTTGGCGTATGCCGAAATCTCTTCTGCCGCCCCAGAGATAGTTTCCCAGCTGATATCGGATAATAACTGCGCCTCTTCCTCTACCGAAAGATCGATTAAACTCGCGTCGTGATATCCTGCTGGCAAAGCAAATTCGGAAGTAGCAAGATCGTCCTTGCTCAAAAATCCGTAGAAATCGGGATCTTCTACGGCATCCCTTCGAGCTTTCTCATAGGCGCGCTGGACCGCAGCTACAGAAATTTCGTTCGGTTCTTGACCGATACCAACTAATTTTTTATCACCTTGTTTGAACCAAACTTCAACACTGACTCCAAAATCATCATCCGATTTCGGTTCTTCCAAACCATTTGAGGGAATATGAGTCGTATACACTAACCGACCCACAGTACGTCGATTCGCAGATGCGTAGACTACCGCCTCGATAACATCAGCATTTTGATGTATTTCTTTCAAACCCTCATTGACTGTTTTTTGTAGTTCATCAGTTGAAATCATTTTTTATTCTCCTCTGGCAATCATGGCCTTGGCGCGAGCCGTAGGACCTCCGTTACCGACTCGTTTCGTCTGCATCGGCTGCCCTTTACCGCAATTAGGTAACGCATATATTTTAAAATCATTTCCGAGTGCATCAATAGACATAAAGAAATCTCTCGAATCCGCAGTAACTCTTCCATCACGATATACCTGACCGAGCTCACCATTTTTTATTTCATAGATTAAACGAGGAGCGATCTGAAAGTTTTCACGTGATTCAGAAATTGACGGGATGCGATGACCAACACAGTAATATCCGTTATCAACTTCGGAAATAATTTGTTTCGGGTCTTGGTCCCCAGCTTCGATTGCTGACACAGACATGCGGATGAGCGGCACTACGGAAGGATCATTAGCTTTGTAATGTCCGTTTGGACTTGCATCCATAATAGCGGCTGTCTGCCGACTATTCATGAAGTCGTGATACAAGCCATCTTTAATATGGTAGACACGTTTGGCCGGTGTACCTTCATCATCATATTTGTAATAACCATAGGCACCTTTTAAGGTTGGATCCGAAAATGCGTTCAATAGCGTTGAACCGACTTGCTTACCTACCATGGTGTCTTCCAAATTATTCATAAACCACGATCGACCGGCATACCCGGTTTCCATTTTCATCGCTCTGTCTAATTCAGAAGGGTGACCGATAATTTCGTGAGCAAAAAGCGCCACTAAGTCTGGATCGAGCACAACAGTGGTTGGAGTATCGACCTGAGGAGCGGCTGGTGCTTTGCTTAGTAAGACGGCTTCTGAAGCGATTTGATTTGCGAATTCCACTAAGTTTTCACCGTGAGTATTTTTTCCTTCCAGGATAGCTTCAAATCCAAGCTGATTACCCGTGTGGTGGTACAAATCTGCTGGCTTATTTTCATGTTCATCAACTGCCACAACAAAAACTGTTCCACCAGTGAAACACCAAGTTTGATCAATGGATGAACCCAAGGACGAAACGAAAAGCTGCCGTTCGATCCCAGTATCGGCAACTAGCTCAACTTTTTTAACATTTTCGTGTGAATGTAATGCAGACTGGGCTGCTTCTATCACAAAATCAGTGATTTGTTTTTGCGTTACAGTTCGAGGATCTATGGAAAATTCAGCAGCTACTGTTTCTTGAATGACAGGAACAGAAGCAAGTTCGGTAGACTGAATCGTTTCACCAAAATCTCCATACGTATCTTTAAATTGTTGCTTTTGTTGGGCGTTCAATCGTGCCCGTTCAGACGCTGTAGCGATCGCTGAGCGAAGGACCGATTCAAAATTTAAGAAGTCAG
>JAGQKX010000044.1 GCA_020429905.1 candidate division WWE3 bacterium | reverse complement strand
GTGTACCTTAAGTTTGACTCTTCGCCTTTTCTTCCATCCCATAGCTTGAGGCAGCGAGAGCTGCACCGATGAGTACAAAGCTCCAGCTTATGCCGATGCCATCGGAGAAGAAGCTAAATGCCAACATGAGGCCGCCAACGAGGGCGGCGACTGCGCCAATGCGCGAGACTTTGGTTGTTTGGCGCATTTTGTATACGCCAAAGAGGGCAATTACACCCCCGACAATTGCTGTGGGCCAGAAAATACTGAAACCCAGGTTGACCTTGAAAATAAGCAGGAAAAGCCCGAGTACCCCCAGGGCGACTCCTGCGATACGAAATCCGCGAATAACACGTTTTTCGAATTTGATCTCTTGTGCTGATTTCATCACGTTCCTCCAAAATTATTTTGATACAAAGGAAAATTGTCAATACATGTGGTGGTAAGGTACACTGCTATTATATCATTTTTACCCTATAGCTTTTTACTGCGGCTAGTTCCAATGAGGCGAGCATGGTACAGAGGGTCGGCATCAATTTCGGTGATTGGTTGGGGGTGATTATTGAAGTAGGCATAGCTTCCGATGATCGCAGCGTTATCGACGGCGAGACTCATCTGCGAAACATGAACGGCAGCGGAATGTGAGAATTCTTTGGTTAAGGTTTCTCTAATTGCCGTGTTGGCGGCAACCCCACCGGCGATGATTAACGATTTTGGCTGATATTCTTGAATGGCTCGCGCAGTTTTTGCTACTAATACATCTACCACGGCTTGCTGAAACGAGGCGGCAATATCGAAATCTTGGTATTCTCCACTCTCACGTGCGTTTCTCACCGCAGTTTTTAATCCAGAAAATGACATTTCTAATGAATCCTCATTGATCATCGGGCGTGGTAATGGGACGGCATTAGGGTTTCCTTCTTTTGCCATCTGTTCAATTTGTGGCCCACCGGGATATGGTCTTTTAAGCAAACGGGCTATTTTATCAAACGCTTCACCAGCTGCGTCGTCCCTTGTACTACCTAAAAATTGGATATCTCCATGGTCTTTAATTAATAGAAATTCGGTGTGTCCACCTGAAATGGTGAGTCCAAGTGCGGGTAGCTCAGGAGTAGGATCTGACAGCCAGGCTGAATAAAGATGTGCAACGACATGGTCAACAGGAATTAAGGGTTTCTCCCAAGCCCATGCGAGTGTTTTGGCGGTTTCTACACCGACCAAAAGAGATCCGATCAAACCCGGTCCGACGGTTACGGCGAGGGCATCGATTTGGTCTGGAGAGTAACCGTCCATTACGGCTTGAATTGTCGGCATGATGGAGATGATCTGTTGACGAGCGCCAACTTCTGGCACGATTCCACCGGTTTTGATATGTGATTTTGCACTTGAGGCAAGTTCGTGGCTTAGTACGGTTACACCGTTTTCAACAATAGCGGCGCTTGTTTCGTCACAGCTCGTCTCGATGGCGAGAATTTTCATGGTTTAGGTGAACAGCAATACCACTCTGACCAACGAAAGTGAAGCGATAATACTGTAGAAGGTCATAGAGGATAAAATTAATTGACTGTATAATTTGTCCTTTTTCCACATCCACCAGGCTAGAAGTGTTGTTATGGTCAAAGCGATAGTGGTATAGAGCGGATACCGCCAAAGATCCTCCACATTGATTAATTGACCTGGCCCAATTCGATTCATAAAGTTAAAGGGAATTTGGCTCGGCAGATCTAACCGGTTGAAGTACCAAAAAATCCACGAGATATCTGTACAAAAGAGGCTAATTGTAAAATACGTGAAAAAATGTCGAGATCTAAACATATATTTTGTGTATTCGTCTTACGACGTAAGCCGTGGAAACAAACCCTCTGTCGATGCAATTGATGTCCCGGCGAATTGGGCTTTTATTTTTGCTGCCGCGTCAGGAATAAATGGCTCAACCAGTTGGGCGATCTCACGAATTTCGACAGTTAACTTTTCCCAGACATTGCTATTTTCAGCCGAAAGGACCTCGTTGGATTTGAGCAATTCCCAAGGTTTAGTTTCGTCAATATATTTATCCAAATCTCGAATTTTTTCCCAGATTAAGATCGCCACTTGGTCGGCTCGATACTCACTCCACCGTGATTCCATTTCAGGCGTCTGTGGGTACTGCGAATAATCAGCTGGTTTAGTTTGATAGCCTGCTTTTTCTAAGACCTTTGCCGTGCGAGCCACCAGGTTTCCCAATCCATTGGCCAAATCAGCAGTATAGACTTCCTCGAATTGGGGGATAGAAATATCAACGTCTTCCACGATTGGTCCGTGCTTGAGCAGATAATACCGAACAGCGTCAGCCCCATATTTATCCACGAGTTCTGAGGGAGCAATGACGTTGCCGCGTGATTTACTAATTTTTTGTCCGTTGAGGTTCATAAATCCATGAACGTAGACTGTATCGGGAAGCTGATATCCAGCACTTTGGAGCATAGCTGGCCACAGTAAGACGTGCCAACGTGCAATGTCTTTGCCCACGAAGTGAATAATAAATGTTTCGTCGTTCCAAAGATTATTCTGAGAGCCAGCAGTGAAATAGTTAATCAGAGCATCAAACCAAACATACAAAACGTGATCCTCGTCATTTGGTGCGGTAATCCCCCAGGGGAGTTTGTATTTGGGTCGAGTAACCGGGATATCTTGAAGCCCTTCTCTCAAAAATGCGAGCATCTCTGATCGTTTACCATCTGGTAACACCTGGATTTTGTTCGATTCGATCAAATCCAACAAAAAGTCTTGGTACTTCGACCAGGCAAAAAAGTAGTTTTCTTCTTCGTATTTCTGAATTTCTTTGGTTGGGTGGAGGGGGCATTGACCATTTTCGTCTAATTCAGTCAGCGTTTTGTACGATTCGCACGATTCGCAGTAGAGTCCTTCATATGTTCCCTTATAAATATCGCCGTTATCGACGGCTTTTTGATAAAAATCCGCCGCGATTTGTACGTGATCTGAATCTGTCGTTCTGATGAAACGATCATACGAAACGTTTAACGAGTCAATTTGTGCCTGGTCTTTTTGCGAAATCTCGGTAACGTGTTCTTCGGTCGAAATGCCTCGTTTTTGGGCGGCTTTTTCGTTGGTGGTGCCGTGCTCATCGGTACCTGTCAAAAAATAGACATTTTTAGCTTCATGCGTAAGGCGATAGTACCGAGCAAGCGCATCGGCCAATAGTTTTTCATACGCATGACCGACATGAATAACGTCGTTGCAATAATCAATAGCGGTGGTAATTAGGAATTTTTGTTTGTCCATGAGCGAATTGTAGGCGAAATTGTCGATAAGATCAACAAATCTTATACTTAAGCTTCATTAATCATTTCGTTAGAAGCGTTTCTGGTGGACCAAACGATCGCTGCGAGTGTTGCCCATAACAACAGTCCCGTGACGATATTGAGCGCTTGAGTAATTTTTAGAGCGGCCATCCCCGTAATGCCAGCGGCAGCGAGAATCCCTATTTTGAGTGACTGTCTGGTTTGTACTCGTTTTAGGCCGTGACGATTGATAATTCGGTATAAAAAGTACAAAGAAATAGCAATCCACGAAAAACTTGTCAAAAATAGAGCTGTTAAAAAATAGACAATAGAAGTTGTATCGAGAACCAGTATCTCCACTTCATCACCCGTAACAAAGGGAGATCGTTGGGTATAAACAAGGTACAAAACAAACGTAGAGACCAGTCCGAGTATGACAATGGGAATATGATATCGTTGCATCTGTATCTAAAAAGGTATCGTACTCAGTAGCCCGATGCAAGGGAGACAGTATACATTTGTTGCTATTGTTTCTCTAGGACAACCTGAATACAATGTAACCACTATGGATTCTCAAACTATGATCACTTTGGCCGTAATCTTGGTAGGGTTTGGCGGGCTTGTTTATTTTTTTAAACAGCAACTCCAACAAATGATGCATCGTCAGGATGCTGATAAAGAACAGATGAAACTCATGAAAGAATGGGTCGAGTCAATGATGGAAGAGACAAAGCAAACGCGGAAAGAGATGCAAGATCGTCTTGATCATTCAAACAAAGGAATAAACGAACGACTTGATAATGCAGCCAAGGTCATCGGAAACGTTAGTAAATCAATGCAGGACGTAAATAAAGCGATTGGGGAGATGAGTGAGATTGGCCGCCATATGCAAGGGTTACAAGAATTTTTGCGAAGCCCCAAATTACGTGGAAATCTTGGGGAGCAGATCCTCAAAGACATGCTCGAGCAAACAATTCCACACGACAATTTTGCCTTACAGCATACGTTTAGAAATGGCACTATTGTTGATGCGGCGGTAAAGACAGATCGTGGAATTATTCCAATTGACTCTAAGTTCCCGATGGAAAATTTTCGGAAAATGGTTAGTCTAGAGAATGAAGCCGAAAAAGATCGGGCTCGTAAAGATTTCATTAATGACGTGAGGAAACATATTCGAGCGATTGCCACGAAATATATCTTGCCAGAAGAAGGTACGCTTGATTTTGCGCTGATGTATGTTCCTTCAGAATCGGTCGCGTATGAAATTGTAGTGAATACACCCGAGGTGCTTGAGTATGCACACGAAAATCGCATTGTGGTCGTCTCCCCGAATCAATTTAATCATTATCTCAAGGTGATCTTGATTGGTCTCGAAGGGAAAAAAATAGAAGAACGAGCACAGATGATCATGCGTTCAATCCGGGCTATTGAGCAAGACACTAATCGTTTTGGGGAAGATTTTCGCGTCTTACTCACACACCTTTCGAATGCCAAATCCAAAGCCGATTCAGCTCAGACAAGTTTTAATAACCTGACCGCCAAAATTGAAAATATGCACATGCTCGGTGAGTCAGTTACTGAAGAGCTGCCTGAACAATTACCCATGGAATCCAAGTCCGAAGAGCCGTTCTAACCTATGACAGCCTCTCTAACCGCTAAACAAATTAAAGAAAAAATTCAAAGTTATCAGGCTGAGTTAGAAGAATTAACCCAAAAATATAATGAATTAGTCAAAAAAGGAGGCGGAGGCCGAGTGATCCACGAGGATGCTGCCTCTGAGTACAAATTTTTTAAGCGTAAAGTTTTGGAAGGTCGAATAAAACTGACAGAAGAAATCATTGACGAGTATCAAAACCTCCTAGAAAACTAGTCTAATTTCTATTTTTTCCTACAACCACAACGAATACACTTGAATATTGGCTTATCCTATAGTATAATAAGGTCATGCAAGACATAAAAATATGTGTTTTGCAGACCCGGTTTTCGGGTACTTTAACAACCTTTATCAGCGGTCGAAAGACCAACAGGGGCTTGATCAGTCCCGCAGTATCAAAAAAGGAGTAACGATCATGACAGTGCAAAATTTGTTCGGTTTATCTGCGTTAACTGGTGGTGTCGCTGGCGGTTTAGCTATAGGGATTGTGTTTTTTGCAGTCGTCTTAAGCTTGCTGTCTGCGCTTGCCATCGCCACTCCGCTGGGTACAGCTTTTGGTTACGTAACGTGCCATTATGTTGAACGCCGGTGGGGATATGATGGCCTCATGATTTGGATCATGGCCCTGTACAGTGTTTGTATTGCCATTGCGGCGGTTTTTATTGGCATCTCTGTTATAGGTGCCTTGAGTGCCGTTGCATCGCCGTTGGCGATTTGGCTGTATGTACGCTATCGGAGTGAAGCCCTGTCTTGGGGGATGATTGCCCTTGGTGGTTTGATCTACCTTGGTTCAGTCATCTTTACTTGGCTGGTTTCTATTGGTCTGGTCGGCTAAGGCTGATTGTTAGAAAATCTGAGCGGGGTACCCATTCCCCGCTCTCATTCGTTCAAAGGAGAGTAGACCATGGAAGTAACAAGTGGTCACATCACGTGGTTGATTATCGGCTTTTGGGCCGGAATCGTAACCATGGGAATTGTTGGTGGATTGGCGGCGAATGGAAGAGGAAACCTTGCAATGACGGTGATGGTAATCGTCATTATTGCAACAAAAATTATATTTGCATTTCAATTTGGAGATTTGCTGATTTTTGCAGCATGTGGGGTTTTTATCGTATTTTCGCTATATATGCTGGT